>DASVGR010000118.1:0-18077 GCA_036379395.1 Rhodanobacteraceae bacterium
GGAACAGCTCCACGCCCTCCTCGCCCGAGGTGGTGTCGGCGGTGAAGTTCATGTCCTGGATCACCACATCCACCGACTCGCGCTCCAGCAACGCCAGCCCCGCCTCGGGGGTCAACGCATTGAGTGGCCGCACATCGTGCAGCGACAAGGCCAGCGACAGCGCCTCGCCCACGGCCGGGTTGTCGTCGATGATCAGGACTGTTCGCATTTTTCTTCTGCACATGGTGACATGGATGCCGCTCCGCCTTGGAAGGTTGCCATGACCATCGACCTACGCATAGGAGTAATTGTTCGCCTCACACCGATCGCGTCGCCACCACCGGTGGCACCGCCGCCGCGCGCAATGCGGGGCCGAGCACGGCAGCCTGACCCAACACCCACAACGCCAACGCGCCTATCGGCAGGTAAGACAGTGGCAAGCGCGGCAGTTCATAGTGCCGCATCAGCAAGATGTTGAGTGCAAAAGCCAGCAACAGGCCCAGCACGATGCCCGCGCCGACGATCAGGAAATTCTCGGTCTGGAAATGACGCAGGATGTCGCCGCGGGTCGCTCCGATCGCGCGACGGATGCCGATCTGCTTGCGCCGCTGGCCAACCCAGAAGCTGGTCAGGCCGACGATGCCGGCTGCGGTGATGGCGATCAGGATGAGGCAGATCACGCCCATCAGGATGGCCATGCCGATGTCGCCCTCATAGGCGTCGTGGCGAATTTGCGCAAAGCTCTGCACACTGTCGTCATCCATCACGCGCATCGGGTCGGCCTTGTACAACGCGGGCCTGATTTCGTGCATCACGGCGGCCATCCGGCCCGGCTTGGCGCGAATGGCGTAGACGGAATAGCCGATGCCGGTGATCTGCGGCACGATCACCGAGTCGAATGCAAAGTTGTTGCTGAAGCCGACATTCATCGTCTGCAGGCGCTCGACGACGCCGATGATCGTGATCGGCTTGGGCTTGCCGTTCAGATACACCGTCTGGCCCAGCGCATGGCCGTGTGGAAACAGCCTGTGCGCCAGATGACGCGAAATGATGATCACGGGCGATGCGGCGGGCCGGCCCTGTGTCAGCCGGGTCACTTCGTCGGGTTTGAAGTTGCGCCCCGCGATGAGCTTCACCCCCAAAGTGGACACCCCCGGCGGGCCCATGAAATAAAACCCGACCATCTGGTAAGAGGATCGATCCGCGATCGAGATGTGCGGCTTGCGTGACACGGCGCCATTCCAGCCATTGCCTCCCAGTGGCACCGTGCTGACCGCTGCCGCGGATGCGACGCCGGGCAGGCCGCGCAACACGGCGAGGTCACGCTGGCGCAGGCTGGCGTTCTTGTCGATGCTGGCCTGATCCGAGCCAGTGGGCGCATCCGCCCATTGCTGGGTGGCCAGCACCAGATTGTTTTCGACGATGCCGGTTGGTCGGCTCACCCGTTCGATCCGGTTGGCGATGATGAAAATGGCGTTGCACACGATGGCCAGCGTCAACGCGATCTGCAGCGAAATCAGCACCACGCCGGACTTGTGCTTGCGCAAGGCCGCGAGAATCGGAGGTACGTGCATGAGGCTCTCCTTCAGTTCGAACGCAGCTGCCACGCGGGGTTGACATGCGCGGCGCGGAAGGTGGGATACAGACCGGCCAGTGCCGTGGCGACAATCGACACCAGCACAGTCAGCGCCAGCAGCGACACGTTGATGTGTGCCAGGCTGGCGATGTTGGCCGGCATCACCAGCCCCACGCCGACCACGCCAAGGCTGGTAAGCGCCAGCCCCAGCACGCCGCCGGCCACGCCGACCATGGCGGCTTCGATCAGGTATTGCATGTAGATTTCACGCCGTGGAGCCCCCAGCGCGCGGCGCACGCCGATCTCGCCGGAGCGGCGCATGAACTTGGCCAGCAGCAACCCGGTGGTGTTGACCAGGCACACCAGCAGCAGCCCCAGCGCCACCAGCAGGGCGATGCGCGTATTGGGCGGCACCACGTGCATGTAGGTCAGCCATTGCGGCAAGTCGCGCAAACGGTTGTTGGGCGACCAGGTGAAACGCCCGGCCTGTTGCTGCTGGCGCGCATAGCCGTCGAGAAAACGCTTGTAGGCCGCGACCTGGCTGGATGAATCCAGCTCCACCATGAAGGCGACCCAGCTGCATTCGGATTGCTCCTCGCCCTGCATGCCGGGTTCGGTGGGCGGCGTGTAGCAATTCATGTTGCCGTTTCTTCGCATGCCGACATCAATGGCCGTATTGAACGGCACGAACAAGGCTTCGCCATGCACGTGGTAGCTGCCGTTGACCACGTCATAGAAACGCGGCTGCGGGTTCCACGGCTTGAGCACGCCGGTGACGCGGTAATCCGTGCCGCCGATGTGGATGGTCTTGCCGACGCTGTCGCCGCCGCCAAACAGTTTGTCGTTGAGACGGCTGCCGATGACCACCACGCGGGCACGCTTGGCATCATCCGCGGCAGACCACGCGCTGCCGTACTTGAACGGCGCATCCACCATCGGAAAAAATTCTGAAAACACGGCATGGCCGGCTTCGGAGAACGGATGCCCTCCGGTGCGCGCGGGGACGATCAGCGGCGACACCGGATACATGGCCGACTGGTAACGGGCACGGTGCGCGCGCATCAGGTTGACCGCATCCATGTACGCCAACGCCTGGGGCGGTTCGCCACCATTGGTCTGGTTGCGCGACGGCCCCCAGTTGTCGATCTGCGGCACGAACAACGACGATGATTTCCACGGGATCGGATCGCCCGACACCGACCGGAACACCGACCAGGTGGTCATTGACGCCGCCACGCCGAAGGCGATGGTCATCACCATCAGCGCGGTAAGCGCCCTGTTGCGCTTCAAGCTGCGCAGGCCAAGTTGGAGGTAATAGCCAAACATCGTCAGATTGCCTCGGTCATGTCCGTCCCGCGACGGGAAGGACGTTGCGTTTCATGGTCTTCGGGCAGCCGGGCTGCGGCGAAGGGACGGTGCATGGTGGAGCGTCCCCCGACGCATCCGGCAGGCAAGGCGTGAACATGCCCGTCCCTTCGCCGCAGCCCGGCCACCGGATCACTCGGGCCGGGCGGCAGCCGCGGTATGCGCGGTGTGGAAGCGCGGCTCCTCGCCCAGGTCCACTTCCTGGCCGTCGATGATGTGCACGTTGCGCTGCGCGCGCGCGGCCAGTTCCGGATCGTGCGTGACCATGACGATGGTGGCGCCGTCGCGATGGATGTCTTCGAGCAGTTCCAGCACGCCGCGCGCCATTTGCGTGTCGAGGTTGCCGGTCGGTTCATCCGCCAGCAGCAGACGCGGCGAACCAGCCAAGGCGCGCGCGATGGCCACGCGCTGTTGCTGACCGCCGGAAAGTTCGGCCGGGTAATGCTTTTTGCGCGAGGCCAGGCCCACGCGTTCGAGCGATTCCTCGATGCGCTGCTTGCGCTCGGCCGCCTTCATGCCGCGGTAGCGCAGCGGCACCTCCACGTTGTCGAACACGTTCAAATCGGGAATGAGGTTGAAGGCCTGGAAGATGAAACCGATCTTTTCGTTGCGGATTTTCGAACGCGCGTTGTCGTTCAAGCCGCTCACGTCCACGCCATCGAGCAGATACTCGCCGCCGGTGAAGGTTTCCAGCAGGCCGGCAATGGTCAGGAACGTGGTCTTGCCCGAGCCGGACGGGCCGGTGACGGCGACGAACTCGCCGGGTTTGACGTCGATGTTGAAGTCGCGCAACGCGTAGGTTTCGACGACTTCGGTACGGTAGACCTTCGAAAGATGGGTCATTTTCAACATGGTGATATTTCCTTGGCAGTGAACGAATAAACAGTAGGAGCCGGCCTGCCGGCGATGGGGGTGGCGACGTGATTCGACCGTGCGCCGATCGCGCGCAGGCGCGCTCCTGCGGGTGGGGTTGGGCCAGGCATGGCATTCAATGGCTGATGACGACGCGCTGGGCGCCCTTGAAGTTGTCGGTACCGGAGATGACGACCTTGTCGCCTGGCTTGAGGCCCTTGAGTATTTCAACCTGGTCGATGGATGTGGCGCCGATCTGTATGGGCGTCTTTACGGCTATGCCGTCGCGCATGACGTAGGCGTAATGGCCACCGGAATCATCCACGAACGAGCCGCGCGCCACGGTCAGGGCATTCTTGCTGTGCGCCAGCACGATGCGCACTGACAGGCGCTGGTTCTGGCGCAGGTGATCGGGCTTGGCGCCGACAAAACGCACGCGCGCGGCCACCTGGCCGTTGACGACTTCGGGCGAGATGGCCGCCACCGCGCCCTGCCAGTTCTTGCCGTTGCCGCTGATCTGCGCCTGCATGCCCACGCCCAGGTCCTGCGCGAAGCTTTGCGGCACCTCCACCTTCACCTGCAATGCGGACAGGTCGATCACGGTCAATATCTTGGCGTCCTTGGCCAGCGTGGCCTTGGGCGCGACAAACACCTGGCCGACTTGTCCATTGACCGGCGAGCGCACGTCGAGATCGGCCACCTGGCGTTGCAAGTTGGCCACCAGCAACGCTTGCCGCTGGGCCGCCAGCTTCTTGGCCTTGATGCCGAAATCCAGGCTGTCGTGCTTCAGCGCGATGTCCTGCTTGGCCTGATCCAGCGCCAGCTGCGCCTTGGCGAGCGTGTCCTTGGCGTGATCCACCTGCACACGCGAATACGCGCCAGCCCGGAATGCCTGCTCGAAGCGCTGCAAATCGCGCTTGGCGCTGATGGCGTCAACCTTGGCCGACTGGTAGTTGTTCTCCAGTTGCGCTTGTTCGGTGCGCGCGTTGACCTTGGCCAATTGCCAATCGACCTGCATGCCGTCCAGCGCCGACTTCTGCTGCGCCAGCTGGTTGGTCAGCTCGGGGCTGTCGATGATGGCCAGCACCTGGCCTTTCTTCACGCTGTCGCCGGCATGCACCTTGAGCGTGACCGTGCCCGGCGAACGCGCGTACAGCGTGGGCCGCACCGCCGCCACCACGCGTCCCTCAGCGGCAATGTCGTTGGTGAACGGGCCGCGCACCACGGTGGCAAACGCCAGCCGCGACGCGCTGACCGATTGCCCGGCCGACAACAACCGCATGGCCCACGGCACCGCCAGCGCCAACACGACGACAACGGCGACGGCCGCGCCGATCCAGACCAGGCGCTTGCGCCCCGGCTTGACTTCAACCAGACGATCGGTGGCGGAGGTATCGCGAATCATGGGGCATTCCCGGCGCAAAAGGGCGAACGCAAAAGAATTTGCAATCCCCATGCCAGCCTTCCGGTCACACACAAACATACGTATTTACAATATGTTGTGCATCAACAGACAGCAGGTTCCCGTGTCCGCGGACACTTTTGCGGACACGGCCGGACGCGCGCCTCCACGTCTGCGCGTCACACCGTCGTGGCAAAAACCTGCGACCCGATCGGCGCTTGCGGCATCCTGATGAACGTGAACCCGCCAACCACCTTCCAGCACGTGGACGCCAGCTGCCCCGCCAACATCATCCGTCTTTGAACTCGCCACGAGGTTGACCATGAAAATCCTGGCTTTGACTCTCTCCATCGCCCTCGCCACCAGCCCGATGGCGTGGGCGGGCACGACGACCGGCACCGCATCGACCTCCCGCGCCGCCGCCTCTGCGGCAGCGCCGGCTTCCGGCAACTTGGCGCCAGTGGATCCTGTCGCGGAGCCGACGCGGAAACTGGCCGTCAATCCGGCGCAAAACCGGCACATCCAAGGCAACCCCGCCAAAGCCGCCAGCGCGGAACAGTCCATGCGCGACATCGTCAAACATCGCTGCGCGCAAACGACCCTGCCCACGACAAGCGCCACGCTCAGCCCGTGGTGGGGCCTGAATCTGGCTCCGCTCAATCCGGATCTGGCCAGTTACTTCGGCACGCAAAAAGGTGCGCTGGTGCTGTCCACCGACAGCCGGCGCTATCCGGGCCTGAAGGCTGGCGACGTGATCACGGACGTGAACGGGACAAGCGTGACCACGCCGATGGACGTCATGCGCACCCTGCGCGGCATCGCCACCGGCTCGTCCGTGACATGGAAAGTGCTGCGCCACCACCACGTACAAACCGTCACCATGAAAGCCCCGCCGACCATCTGGCACATCTCGCCCATGAAGCTGCCCTTTTCAGGCAAACCCCACGCCACCAAGGTGATCACCTACACGCAAAACAACGCCACGCCGTAGCGGCACTTTCCCGCCACGACCCTACGGCGTTTGCGGCTGCGAAGCACAAGACTGGGGCGCGATGGCCTCCAAGCGTTTCCCAGCACGCTCAAGAGATGAGGTACGCGCATGAGTGGAGCCAGTTTCGAAGCCGATTTCCCATACCGGCATCCACACAAACGAAAACGCCACCGGCGAAGGTGGCGAAATCATTGTTGCCGCATTGGTCGGGGCGGCGAGATTCGAACTCGCGACCCCTACAACCCCATTGTAGTGCGCTACCAGGCTGCGCTACGCCCCGACGGGCGGCAAGGTGGGCGATTCTAGCAGGTTGTTGCACGTTGCTGGAAGGCCGCAAACACGATTTGTCGGCCAGCGCGGTCGATCAACGCCGGCCGGCGACAAAACCACTCAACTCAATGACGCAGGATGGACAGCACTTCTTCCAGCTCCATGCGCACCTGATGCACGATCTGGTGGCTCATGCTGGCTTCGGCACGCGCTTCGGGACCGGCAAGACGCGCGCGCGCACCGGTGATGGTGAAGCCCTGTTCGTACAGCAGCGAACGGATCTGGCGGATCATCAGCACGTCGTGACGCTGGTAATAGCGCCGGTTGCCACGCCGCTTGACGGGATTGAGGGCCGGAAACTCCTGCTCCCAGTAGCGCAACACGTGCGGCTTGACCGCGCACAAGTCGCTCACTTCACCAATGGTGAAATAGCGCTTGGCCGGGATCGCCGGCAGTTCGGCGTTATTGCCTGGGTCCAGCATAACTTTCCACCCTCACCTTGAGCTTCTGCCCCGGCCTGAACGTTACCACGCGCCGGGCGGAAATCGGAATCTCCTCGCCGGTTTTGGGATTGCGTCCCGGTCGCTCGTTCTTGCTGCGCAGATCGAAGTTGCCGAACCCCGACAATTTGACCTGCTCGCCCTGCTCCAGACGCTCGCGGATGACTTCGAAAAACGCATCCACGAATTCCTTGGCCTCACGCTTGTTGAGGCCCACATCGGCAAACAGTTGTTCCGCCATGGCTGCCTTGGTCAGGGTCATGTCATCCTCGCAAACGGGCTTGGCAATCGCGCTCCAACGCAGCGACGACATCCGCCACGCCACGATTGGCATCTTCGTCTTTAAGGGTGCGTGATTCGTCCAACAAAATCAAGCCTATAGCCAAACTTTTGCGACCTTCTTCCACACCCTTGCCCTGATAGCTGTCAAACAACTTCAAGGCATGCAGACGTGCGCCAAGGGCACCGCGAATACTCGCTGAAACAGCATCCCAGGTGACGGCTTCGGGCAAATCCATGGCAATGTCGCGGCGCACCGACGGGAATCTGGCCACGGCCTGCGCATGCGGCAAACGGGTTTCGCGCAAGGCATCCAGCGCGCATTCGGCCACGTAGACATCCTGATCCAGCCCCAGTGCCGCCAGCAGGCGCGGATGCAGCAGGCCGATCACGCCGACATCGCGTCCATCGCGCACGATGCGCGCGGCGCGCCCCGGATGCAGCCAGGCCGGCAAGGCATCCGTCGCCACGCGCCACTGCGCCGGTTGTGCGGTGGCGGCGATCAAGGCATCCAGATCACCCTTGATGTCGTAAAAATCGACACCCCGCGCGTGTTCGCCCCATTGCTCGTCGGCAGCGGAACCGCAGGCCACCCACGCCACATGGTCGACTTCACCCGGCGCCACACCGGCCGCTTCGGGGGCCGCAAACACATGGCCGCGTTCAAACAGGCGCACGCGCGATTGCTGGCGTGCATGATTGTGCCGCAGCGCATCCACCAGACCCGGCAACAGCGACGGCCGCATCACGGCCAGATCGACGTTGAGCGGATTGGCCAATGCCACGCCCTGCCCGGCCATGCCCCACGCTGCCAGCAGGTCGGCGTTGACGAAGGACAACGTGACGGCTTCGCGATAGTCGCGCGCCACCAGATCGCGGGCGATGTCGATCGACGCACGACGTGCTTCGGGCTGCACCTGCAACGCCAGTTCGCCACTGGGCGAACGCGTCGGCACCTGGCGGTAGCCGTGCACGCGCGCCACTTCCTCGATGAGGTCTTCTTCGCAGGCGATGTCGAAGCGACGGCTGGGCGCGGTGGCAGTCCAACCCTCGATTGTGTTTTCCACCTGCATGTCCAGCGCGGACAGGATGCGCGTGACTTCGGCGTCATCAATAACGACGCCCAGCACGCGCGTCAGACGCGCGCGGCGCAAGGTGACCGATGGATTGACCGGAATGTCGGCCACGTTTTCGGCCACGCACACGGGACCGGCCTTGCCGCCGGCGATGGCCAGCAGCAGTTCGCTGGCGCGCTCCAGCGCACGGCGCGGCAACTGCGGGTCGACGCCACGCTCGAAACGGTGCGAGGCATCGGTGTGCAGGCCCAGGTCGCGCGCCTTGCCCATGATGGCCGCCGGCGCGAAATGCGCGCTTTCCAGAAACACGTTGCGCGTGGCGTCGGTGACGCGCGAGGCCATGCCGCCCATGATGCCGGCCACGGCCAGTGCCTGCGCGTCATCGGCGATGACCATGTATTTGTCCGTCAGCGTCACGTCCTGCTCGTTGAGCAAAGCCAGCTTTTCGCCGTCAACAGCCTGGCGCACGACGATGGTGCCGGCCAGCTTGTCATTGTCGAACGCGTGCATCGGCTGGCCCAGCTCCAGCATCACGTAGTTGGTCACGTCGACCAGGATGCTGTGCGGACGCACGCCGGCGCGACGCAACCGCGCGGCCATCCAGATGGGCGTCGGCGCGGCGGGATCGACGCCTTCGATGACGCGCCCGAGGTAACGCGGGCAAGCGGCGCCGGCCTTGAGTTCGATGGCGCGCACAGCCTGGCTGGTGACGGCCACTTCGACGACCGGCAAAGGCTTGAGTTCGGCCTTGAGCACGGCGGCGGCGTCATACGCCAGACCCAGCATGCCCAGGCAATCGGCGCGGTTCGGCGTAAGGCCGATGCCGATGCTGGCATCGGGCAAACCCAGATAGTCGGCCAGCGGTTTGCCGACCGGCGCATCGGCCGGCAATTCCATCAGGCCGGAGGCGTCGGCGTCGATGCCCAGCTCTTTGGCCGAGCACAGCATGCCGAACGACTCCACGCCACGCAGCTTGGCTTTCTTGATCTTCATGCCGCCAGGCATGACGGCATCCAGCGTCGCCAGCGGCGCTTTCAGGCCGGCACGCGCGTTCGGCGCGCCGCACACGATCTGCACCGGCCCGGTCGCGCCAGCGTCAACCGCGCAAATCTGCAGATGGTCGGAATCGGGATGTTTTTCGGCCGTGAGGATTTGCGCCACGACCACGCCGTCCAGACCTTCGCCGAGCACGTCAACGTCTTCAACTTCCAGCCCGGCCAAGGTCAGGCTGGCGGTCAGGGTTTCGCGGTCAACGTCGGTGGCGACCAGTTCGCGCAGCCAGTTTTCGGAAAAATTCATGATGGTTTCCAATGACACCCGGAACACAAGGCACTGCTGATTCGCGCAGCGCCACGGCATGGCGGCACGCGGCCGCCACGGCTCAAACCTCAGCCAAACTGGCGCAGAAAACGCACGTCGTTTTCAAAGAACGCGCGCAAGTCCTCGACGCCGTAGCGCAGCATCGCAAAGCGCTCCACGCCCAGGCCGAAGGCAAAGCCGGTGTAGCGCTCGGGGTCGATGCCGCAGTTGCGCAGCACGTTGGGATGCACCATGCCGCAGCCCAGCACTTCCAGCCAGCGCGTGCTGCCGTCGGCCATGTCCCAGCGGATGTCCACTTCGGCCGACGGTTCGGTGAACGGGAAAAAGCTGGGACGGAAGCGCATCTCGAAATCCTTCTCGAAAAACGCGCGCACGAAGGTGGTCAGCGTGCCTTTCAGGTCGGCGAAGCTGGAGGTTTCGTCGACCAGCAGGCCCTCGATCTGGTGGAACATGGGCGAGTGGGTCTGGTCCGAATCGGAACGGTAGACCTTGCCCGGCGCGATGATACGGATCGGCGGCTGGCGCCCGGCCATGGTGCGGATCTGCACCGGCGAGGTGTGCGTGCGCAACAGGCGGCCGTCGCCGAAATAAAAGGTGTCGTGCATGGCGCGCGCCGGATGGTGCGGCGGAAAGTTCAGCGCCTCGAAATTGTGCCAGTCGTCCTCGATTTCCGGGCCTTCGGCACGCTGGTACCCCAGGTGTTCGAAGATGCCGGCCATGCGTTCCAGCGCGCGCGTGATCGGATGCAGGCTGCCGCGCTCGCCACGGCGGCCGGGCAGCGACACGTCCACGCGCTCGGACGCCAGGCGCGCGTCCAGCGCCGCCTGTTCCAGCACGTCGCGCCGCGCGTTGATGGCGGCCATGAGCTGCTGCTTGACGCGATTGATTTCGGCGCCCCGCGCTTTGCGTTCTTCCGGCGCCAGCTTGCCCAGTTCCTTGAGCTGGGCCGTGACCGAGCCGCTCTTGCCAAGCAAGGCCACGCGCTGGGCATCCAGCGCTTCGAGGCTGTCGGCGGCCGCGATCGCGGCCAGGCTGGCGTCAATTGATTGTGCGTCCATCCGCATGTCCTGATGATGTGTCTTTGTAGGAGCCCGCCCGCGGGCGATTGCCCAACGCCTCAGCCGAACCGTGCTGCCATCGCGCGCAACACCGAACGGGTTCCGTCGCGCAGGGTGAACCTTGGCCAAAGCCGACCTTGCACGATGGCATAAAAAACGGGGAGAAGGTCAGGCCTTCTCCCCGCTCGGCTTCCATCATATCGCCCGGCACAAGCGCCGGAACGAATTGAAGCAATTACAGGCTGGCCTTCGCTTTTTCGGCGATGGCACCAAAAGCCTTGATGTCGTTGACGGCCAGATCGGCCAGCACGCGACGGTCCATCTCGATGCCGGCCTTGGTCAGGCCATTGATGAGGCGGCTGTAGCTCAGGCCGAACTGACGGGCCGCGGCGTTGATGCGCACGATCCACAGACGACGGAACTGGCGCTTCTTCTGCTTGCGACCGATGTAGGCGTACTGGCCGGCCTTGGTGACGGCCTGGTTGGCAACGCGATAGACCTTGCGACGGGCGTTGTAATAGCCCTTCGCGCGGCCGATGACCTTGTTGTGACGGCGCCGTGCGATGACGCCACGCTTGACTCGTGCCATGGTGGAATCCTCGCTTAGACGTACGGCAGCATGCGGGCGACGTTACGCTGATCGCTCTCATGCACGTGATTGGGGGCGCGCAGACCGCGCTTGCGCTTGGTCGACTTCTTGGTAAGGATGTGCGACTTGAAGGCGTGACCGGCCTTGAATTTGCCGGAGGCCGTCTTGCGGAACCGCTTGGCAGCGGCCCGATTGGTCTTGATCTTGGGCATCGAAATGCTTCCGTATCGGTTGATTGACTGATCTGGCGGTGGCCCTGGGCCACACTTTCCGTCCTGCCACGATCGGCTATTCGACCCTTCCTGCCGGGTCGAACGGGCAATTATAGAGAGGTTTGACGTGCGATGGAAGCACGCCGCGCTTACTTCTTGCGCGGCGGCCCGAGCATCATGTGCACCTGGCGGCCTTCCTGCTGTGGCCGCTGCTCGACCACACCAAACTCGCCCACGTCGGTGGCGATGCGGTCGGCCAGCTCACGGCCAAATTCCTGATGACGCATTTCGCGACCACGAAAACGGATCGTGATCTTGACCTTGTTGCCAGCTTCCAGGAATTTCAGCACGTTGCGCATCTTGATCTGGTAGTCGCCAACTTCCGTCACCGGACGGAACTTGACTTCCTTGATCTCGACCTGCTTGGTCTTCTTGCGCGCCGCACTGGCCTTCTTCTGCTGTTCGAACAGGAACTTGCCGAAATCCATGATGCGACAAACCGGCGGATCGCCGTTGGGTTGGATTTCGACCAGATCAAGTCCGGCCTCACGAGCCATGTTCAACGCATCGTCGCGCGAAAGGATGCCGGCCTGTTCGCCGTTGGCATCAATGACGCGTACACGCGGTACGCGGATTTCGTGGTTGCGACGATTGCGCTTGGTGTCTTGGGTGGCGATGTGGTTTTCTCCAGCAGGTCAATAGCAAGGCCGCAAGCGCTTCAATGGCTTGCGGTTTCCAGGCGGGCGGCAAAAGCCTCCACGGGCATGCTGCCCAGGTCCTCGCCACCACGGCTACGCACGGCAACGGCACCGGCTTCCTTTTCGCGGTCACCGACCACCAGAAGCCATGGAACCTTGCGCAGCGTATGTTCGCGGATTTTATAGCCGACTTTTTCGTTGCGCAAATCGGCCTCGACGCGGAAGCCCTTGTCCACAAGGGCTTTTGCCACGCCGGCAGCATAACCGGCCTGCGCGTCGGTGATGTTGACCACCACCGCCTGCACCGGTGCCAGCCAATCCGGCAGGTCACCCGCGTAGTGCTCCAGCAAAATGCCGATGAAGCGCTCCATGGAACCCACGATGGCGCGATGCAGCATCACCGGATGCTGGCGGTTGGAATGCTCGTCGACATATTCGGCGCCCAGCCGCACGGGCATGGAAAAGTCCACCTGCATGGTGCCGACCTGCCAGTCGCGGCCGATGGAGTCGCGCATGTGGTACTCGATCTTGGGGCCGTAGAACGCACCCTCGCCGGGCAGTTCTTCCCACGCGACGCCGGCGCTGCGCAGGGCGCTGCGCAAGGCGTCCTCGGCCTTGTCCCACACCGCGTCGTCGCCGATGCGGTCGTCCGGGCGCAGGGCGATCTTCACCTCGATGTTGGTGAAGCCGAAGTGCGCGTACACCTTCATCGCCTCGGCGTGGAAGTCGGTCACTTCGGACTCGATCTGCTCGGGCGTGCAGAATACATGGCCATCATCCTGCGTGAACGCGCGCACGCGCATCAGGCCGTGCAGCGCGCCGGACGGTTCGTTGCGATGGCACGAACCAAACTCGCCGTAACGGATCGGCAAGTCGCGGTAGCTGCGCAGGCTGGACTTGAAGATCTCGACGTGACCGGGGCAGTTCATCGGCTTGACGGCGAACTCGTGCTTCTCCGATTCGGTGAAGAACATGTTCTCCTTGTAGTTGTCCCAGTGACCGGATTTTTTCCACAGGCTGACGTCGAGAATCTGCGGCGCACGCACTTCCTGATAGCCCGATTCCTTGTAGACACCCCGCATGTACTGCTCGACCTGCTGCCAGATCGCCCAGCCCTTGGGATGCCAGAACACCATGCCCGGGCCTTCGTCCTGCTGGTGGAACAGGTCCATCTGCTTGCCGAGCTTGCGGTGGTCGCGCTTTTCGGCCTCTTCCAGCTGGTGCAGGTAAGCCTTGAGCTCCTTGTCGTTGTGCCACGCGGTGCCGTAGATGCGCGTCAACATGGCGTTGCTGGAATCACCGCGCCAATAGGCACCGGCCACCTTCATCAGCTTGAACGCCTTGAGCTTGCCGGTGGACGGCACGTGCGGGCCACGGCACAGGTCGGTGAACTCGCCCTGCGTGTACAGCGACAGGGTTTCGCCCGCCGGAATCGACTCGATGATCTCGGCCTTGTACTGCTCGCCCAGGCCCTTGAAAAACGCCACGGCATCATCGCGTGACTTGGTGCTGCGCACGATCGGCAGGTTTTCCTTGACGATCTTGCCCATCTCGGCCTCGATCGCCGGCAGGTCTTCGGGCGTGAACGGGCGCTCGTAGGCAAAGTCGTAATAAAAGCCGTTGTCGATGACCGGCCCGATGGTGACCTGCGCGCCCGGAAACAACCGCTGCACGGCCTGGCCCATCAAGTGGGCCGTCGAGTGGCGCAAAATTTCCAGCGCCTCGGGACTTTTGTCGGTGACGATTTCCAGGCTGGCATCGTGGTCGATGACGCGGCTGGCATCGACCAGCTGGCCGTCAACCTTGCCGGCCAGCGTGGCCTTGGCCAGACCGGCGCCGATGGAAGCGGCCACGTCGGCCACGGAAACGGGGTTGTCAAACGGCTTGTTGCTGCCGTCCGGGAGTGTGATCGTGATCATGGGCTTGTCGAATCAATGTTGTCGGTGATGGTGCCAGGCGGCAATCACCCGAAAAACCATAAAAAAAGGACGCTCGGCGTCCTCGCAAGGCAACGTGAGCGCGGAAGGTCAGTGGGGAAAGCGTGTAGTGTCCATGTCGCACACTCGACCGGCAGTTGCCTGCGGGCCACCTTGATTGATCAACTGAAGCTGGCAAGTTACCGTCCATACTGACGGCTGTCAACGCTACGCGCAGCGACCCGACGCTTGATTATGCGGACAATTTGTCCGGCTCCCTCGACAACGGATGAGTTCAAGGAGACAACATGAAATTGACCAGCTGCATCGCTCTCATCGGAATGATTCTTGCCGGCCCGGCTGGTGCAGCAACCCTGCCAGCTTGCACATCATCGCAACTGGGGGGCTACCGGCCCGACAACGCCATCATCAAGGCGCATCGCGCGTTCAAATTGCCGACGCTCAGTTATCCGGGTGATACGCAATTGCGCGACGGTTGGGGACTGGACCTCACCCTGCGTGTGGATGCCTCCGGGCACATCGTGTGCCAGCAATTGCAGCAGGATTCTGATTCCTCGCCGGCCACTTTGAACCCTCAACGACGCACTCTTCTGGCTGATCTGTCCAGCTGGCGTTACACGCCGTTTGTCCATGACCATCGCACGGTGGCAACGATTGTCACTGAACACATCACCGAACAGAAGTTGCCGGCCGAGCACCAGTCTCTGCCGGACGTACCGCTCAAGGATGTGCACATCGCGCTGACCCGCTCGACCTGCTACGGTTTTTGTCCCGATTACCGCGTCGACGTCTACGGCAATGGGCGTGTCGTCTACGATGGCAAACGGTTCGTGGATATCCCCGGCAAACACTCCTGGCAAATTCCAGCGAATGACGTTGCCAGGCTTGTGCATTTGGCACGCACGCTCGACATCTGGTCCATGCAGCCGTCCTACTTCGCTCATGTCACCGACATGCCGGGTTACTCCCTCACATTGACTTTCGGCAATAAAACGCACCACATCAATGATTACGCCGGCCAAATGGTGGGCATGCCGAAAGCAGTCACCCGGTTCGAAGACGCTGTCGATCACCTGTCCCGCGCCGATCAGTGGGTACACCTGTCGTCCTTCGCCGTCGATCGCCTGCACGCCGAAGGTTTCAAATTCCATTCCCGAGCCGGAGCCGATTTGCTGGCACGTGCGATTACCGATGCTTTTTCACACGACGATGCCACCATGGTGCGATTGATCCAATCGGGAGCCCCGGTGCATGGCTCCACCACCGCTTTTGGCATGTGGCAAAACATGCCACCACGGCCCATACCCTTGGTGAGACGGGCAGTGATCATTCCGCGCAGCCTCCCTCTGGTCAACGCGCTGATCGACGCCGGAGCACTGCAAACCAACGGCCATCCCGATCAGGACAAGATCGACAAGGCCTTTCAAGCGGCGATCTTCGGTGGTCAGTTGCCATTGGTGAAGCGGCTTTGGGCTGTGCACGGCACGCAACCTCATCCATCGCTTACCTACGTGGAAAGATCGCGTCACTCGGGTGTCACCAAACGCCTGCCCGTCACTTTGCAGTTATCGCGCGGATACGATACCGACAAACCCTGGGACGGGTTGGCAATTGCCCAATGGCTGCTGGCCAAGGGATGCGACATCAATGCACGCACCTTGAGCGGCCGCACATTGTTGCAAGTTGCAGCCGATGCAGGCGACCCTGCATTCGTGCGCTATCTGCTGGCTCATGGTGCCAACGCTTCCGCACCTGCCGAAGACGGCAAACCGGCTCTGGCCTATGCCAACAATGGCGAAACTGCCATGGTTTTGCTCAAGGCCGGCACCGACCTTTCACGCATGCCGGACAAGGGCGGCGAGCTGTTGCATGACGCAAGGCATTACCACTGGCCCAAAGTCGCCGCCTGGCTGACAGCACACCACGTAAAACCTTCGAAACAAGGAAGCTCGGGCAATTGAGCAACCCATTGCTTGAACATGCCAAAGCCCTCTTGAGTGCAGGTATATTCGGATCGTCTACAACGACATGCGCGCCGTACATGATCTGCGCGTAGACCGCAAGATTCGCGGAAAACGCACAGGCTTACTTTTTTACTGCATGAACCAATGCCGCTGCATGTTCATTGTCCGCTCAAACATCCCTCACCAACCGTTCGGCCAAACCGCTGTAGCGGCGCGTGCTGCGGGCGACCGCGGCAGCGATGACCTTGTCGGTGCCGACCAGCTGCACGTGCTCGCGGGCACGCGTGAGCCCGGTGTACAGCAACTCGCGCCCGAGCACGCGCGCGTCATTGGGCGGCAATACCAGGATCACGTCGTCAAACTCCGAACCCTGGCTCTTGTGGATGGTCATGGCAAACGCGGTTTCGTGGGCCGGCAATGCCTGCACGGGAAAACTTCGCGTCCCGCCTTCCACTGTTTCGAAATGGACGCCCATGCCGCCCTTGCCGTCCACCATGGCAATACCGATGTCGCCATTGAAAAGGCCGCTTTCCGGCGCGTTTTCCGTCACCATCACCAGACGTCCCGGATACCAGGCAGTGCGCGAGGGCCAATGCGCGCCTTGGCGCAATGCCGCCTCCAGCGCCGCATTGAGCGTGACGCAACCGGCCGGTCCCTCGCGCAAGGCAGTGAGCACGCGCAGGCGACCGGCCTGATCAAGCGCCTCGCGCGGCGTGACGCAGGCCGCCAGCGCCGCGAAACGCCCTGTCGTGTGCTGCAGCACATGCGCGGCCGGCTGGATGGTTGTCACATGGCTGACACCGGCAAACGCCTCGTCATGCAGACCGCGGACGACCTCGTCGGCCTGCCCGTCGCGCACCCATGCCGCCAGCCGTCCCAGGCCACCATCGGCCTTGAAGCGATGGCTGTCGCGCAGGCCGATGACGCAATCGGCCAGGGCGCCCGGTGCGCTCGACACGGGCAGGTCAAAGCCTGTGGCCGCATGCAGCAAGGCCGCCCGCGACACCGACAAGCCGCCATCGTCAGCTGCCGCGCAGATGCCGGCCAGCACGTTGCCGGCTTCCACCGAGGCCAGCTGGTCGCGGTCGCCCAGCAGCACCAGTCGCGCCCGTTCGGGCAAGGCGTCCAGCAGCTTGGCCATGAGCGGCAGGTCGATCATGGACGCCTCGTCCAGCACCAGCACATCAACGTCGAGCGGGTAATGGCGGTCGTGCCGGAAGCGGCTGCTGCGCGCGCGCATGCCCAGCAGGCGGTGGATGGTCGACGCCTGGATGGCCAGGTGCTCGCATACGGCCGGCGCCAATCCCATGGCCGGCAGGCGCTGCGCAATGGACTGGCTCATGCGCGCGGCCGCCTTGCCGGTGGGCGCGGCCAGGGCAATGCGCGGCGCCGGCTGCCCGGCCGCTTCGGCCTGATCCAGCAACGCCAGCAGCAGCCACAGCACGGTCGTGGTCTTGCCCGTGCCGGGGCCGCCGGTGATGACGGCAAGCCGCGACAGCAGGCCGGTGGCCACGGCGACCGCCTGCCAGTCGGGCGAGCTGCCCTGCAGAGTGAAATGGCGCGACAGCAGATCACGCAAGGTTGTTGCGTCCGGCACGGCATCCGGCTCATGCGCGGCCAGGCGGCCCAGCACGTCGGCGACGCGCCGCTCGTAAACGGCGTAACGGCGCAGATACAGCCGATCGTGCGCATCCAGCCACAACGGCAAGCACGCGTCGGCCGGCGAGTCCGTGCAGCCGACCAGGGCGCTTGCCTGCAGGGCTTCGCGCAGGCGATCCGTCTTCGGCAAGGCCGGCAACGGCTTGTCACCGGGCATGGCCAGCACATCCGGCAAAGCCGCCAGCGGCAGGCAGCTGTGGCCTTGCGCGACGGCCAGGCTGGCGACGGCCGCGGCCAGTGCCACCGCGGGCGCATCGTCAGGCGCCAGCTTGCGCAACAGGCGGCCCAGCTCGACATCCAGCGGGCGCAAGGCGCCATCGGCATGCAGGCGTTCCAGCAAATCGTCGTGC
>DASVGR010000119.1:0-15867 GCA_036379395.1 Rhodanobacteraceae bacterium
CGCAGCCGTGCGCTTGCCGATCCACGGAAAATGCGTGGCCAGGTTGAACCAGCCCCACTGGCGCGGCACGCGGCGCGTCTGCGCCTGTTCGTAATGCAGCAGCAGTGCTTCGTGCGAGGTGAAAAAATCCACCCGCGACAGATTGGCCAGCGACTCGCCAGCCAGCGTTTCCATGAAGCGCATGGCATCGCCGATGTCGTGCACGCGCTCGCGGTACTCGGCCGCCAGCGGCGACTTGTCGACCCAGTCGAGATTCCAATACTCGGGATGGCGCAGATCGGCAAAGCCATCATCGACCAGCGCACGCACGAAATTCATCGTCATCGCCGAACGCGCATGCGCCTGCAGCATGCGCTCGGGATCGCAGCGACGCGCCTGCGCCGTGAAATCCGGGCTGTTGATGATGTCGCCGCGGTAACTGGGCAGGCTGACACCGGCGCGCGTTTCCATGTCGGCCGAACGCGGCTTGGCGTACTGGCCGGCAAAGCGGCCCACCCGCACCACCGGCACCTTCAGGCCGTGCAGCAGCACCAGGCTCATCTGCAACAACACTTTCAGGCGATTGGTAATGACGGTATTGGTGCAGTCGGCAAAGCTTTCCGCGCAATCGCCGCCCTGCAACAGAAAATGCTTGCCTTCCTGGGCTTGCGCCAGGCGATGCTTGAGCGTCAGCACTTCCCAGGACGTGACCAGCGGCGGCAATTGCGACAACTGTCCCAGCGCGCCATCCAGTTCCGTCTGATCAAGATACGTGGGCTGTTGCGCGGCGACATGCGACTGCCAGGAAGCCGGCGACCAATCAACCGGCTCGTGGACGGCCTCGAGGGGAATATCGTGGGAAGCCATTTTGTACGCCAAATGTTTCATCGTGGCAGGTTAGGCATTATGGCGCAGAGGCGGAAATACCCTCCCGTCATGTCGCCATGCCGTTCGACTCAGATAAACAGGGGGTTGCGCCGCTTGCGCGCCGCCCACAGCGCCCAGGCACCAAGCAGCACGTACCAGATCGTAGTCCAGCCGGCCATGGTCAGCCCCAGAAAGCGCCAGTGCACCGCGGCGCATTCGCCGGAACCGGCGAACACGATCTTGAGCGCCTTCAGCCAACTGAAGGTGTCGAACAGATAGCCCAGGCCGGGACCGCAGCTGGGCACCAGATCCGGCGGCAGGCTTTGCAGCCACAACTGGCGGCCAGCCACCGCGATGCCCCAGATGGCACCGGCAATGATCAGTCCCGTGTACAGCCAGCGCCAACGACTGCTCGGCGCATGCAGCCCACCGATCAGAAAAAACACGCCCATCACGATGAACGCGATGCGCTGGAACACGCACAACGGGCACGGCGTCAGCCCCAGATGGATTTCACTGAAAAGCGCGTAGCCGATGAGGGCCGCGCAAATGACGAAACCCGCAATGTAGGCGGAGCGATAGTTCCAACGCAGAGGATTCATGGCGCAACCGGCACGAGACAATCCCGCCAAGTTAACGACTGCGCATCAATGCGGCAAGCACCCGACGCACATTTCGCCGCAGCCATGACGAAAGACCCCGATCGTTTCCGACCGGGGTCTTTGGCGACATCCAGATGCGGATGGCTTATTCGGCATCGGCCGTCGGCGCACCCGGGCGATCCACCAGCTCGACGTACGCCATCGGCGCATTGTCGCCAACGCGGAAGCCGCACTTCAGAATACGCAGGTAGCCACCAGGACGCTTGTTGTAACGCGGCCCCAGCTCGACGAACAGTTTGCCCACCGCTTCCTTGTCGCGCAGACGCGCGAAGGCCAGACGACGGTTGGCGACGGAATCGACCTTGGCCAGCGTGATCAGCGGCTCGGCGACGCGACGCAGTTCCTTGGCCTTCGGCAAGGTGGTGCGGATCAGCTCGTGCTTGATCAGCGACGCCGACATGTTCTTGAACATGGCCTGGCGATGGCTGCTGGTGCGGTTGAACTTACGACCGGATTTCATGTGACGCATGATGACAATCTCTCTGATTTATCGTTATGGAAGGCCGGCTCCTGGCCGGACATCCGCGGTTGCCCGCTATCGGGAGGAGTCCTTTGCGCAGCGACTCTTGAGTGTTCGAGCCCTGACCAAGCGGCTCAACGGACACGAACAAGGCAATGCCTTCGTGTCGAACGGGCGATCACGTCAATCGCCCGGCAAGCATCAAAAAAACGGCTTGCCAAAAGCTTCCGCAACGCGGAAGCCGCAATACAACGAGGCAGCCGCACATGTGCGCGGCTGCCAAGTGGAACATCAACCCAGCTGCATGCCGTGGGCGAGACCCGCCGGCGGCCAGTTGTCGAGCTTGGTGCCCAGGGTCAAACCGCGCGCACCCAGCACGTCCTTGATCTCGGTGAGCGACTTCTTGCCCAGGTTGGGGGTCTTCAGCAGCTCGACTTCGGTCTTCTGCACCAGGTCGCCGATGTAGTAGATGCTCTCGGCCTTCAGGCAGTTGGCCGAACGCACGGTCAGCTCCAGATCGTCGATCGGACGCAGCAACAGCGGATCGAAACCGGCTTCCTGCGTGGCATCCTTCTTGGTCTCACGACGCGAGAAGTCACCAAACACGGACAGCTGGTTGTTGAGGATTTCCGCCGCCTTGCGCACCGCATCCTCGGCACTGATGGTGCCGTTGGTGTCGATGTCCAGCACCAGCTTGTCGAGGTTGGTGCGCTGCTCGACACGTGCGGCTTCCACTTCGTAGGAAACGCGACGGATCGGCGCAAACGACGCATCCAGCTGCAGGCGACCGATCGGACGCGCCTCGTCATCCGGATGCTGGCGCGCGCTGGCCGGCTGATAGCCGATGCCACGACGCACCTTCAACCGCATGTTGAGGGTGATGTCCTTGGTCAGATGGCAGATCACGTGCTCGGGATTGACGATTTCGACGGTGTGGTCGACCGTGATGTCGCCCGCCGTCACGACGCCGCGACCCTGCTTGGACAGGGTCAGCAGCACTTCGTCGCCACTATGCTGGCGAATGGCCACATCCTTGAGGTTCAGCAGGACTTCGATGACGTCCTCCTGCAAACCTTCAAGCGTGGTGTACTCGTGCAACACGCCGTCGATCTCGACTTCGACGATGGCCGAGCCGGGGATGGAGGACAACAGGACGCGACGCAGCGCGTTGCCCAAGGTATGGCCGAAACCGCGCTCCAACGGCTCGACCACGATCCGTGCGTGGTTGGGACCCAGCTGGTCGACGGTAAGGCCGCGCGGCTCAAGCACAGTTGTAGACGAAACTGCCATGGATGGCTCCGGTAAATTACTTCGAGTAAAGCTCGATGATCAGGTTTTCGTTGATGTCCGGCGGCAGATCGCTGCGCTCCGGCGTCGACTTGAACACGCCCGAGAACTTGGCGGCATCGACTTCAACCCAGATCGGACGCAGATCCAGCGTGTTGGCCAGGTCGCCGGCTTCCTTCACGCGCAGCTGGTTGCGGGCCTTCTCGGTCAACGAGATGGCATCGCCGGGCTGCACCTGGTAGGACGGCACATTGACCTTCTTGCCATTGACCAGAACGGCCTTGTGCGACACCAGCTGGCGGGCCTGGGCGCGCGTCACCGCAAAACCCATGCGGAACACGACATTGTCCAGACGGCGCTCCAGCAGCTGCAACAGGTTCTCACCGGTGTTGCCCTTGCTGGCGTTGGCCTTGGCGTAATAGTTGCGGAATTGGCGCTCGAGCACGCCGTAGATGCGCTTGACCTTCTGCTTTTCACGCAACTGCACGGCATAGTCGGACAGGCGCACGCGGCGGCTGGCGCCATGCTGGCCGGGGCGGGTTTCCAGCTTGCACTTGGAATCCAGCGCACGGGCCGGGCTCTTCAGGCTCAGATCCGCTTGCTCGCGACGCGCGAGTTTGCAGGTAGCTCCACGATAACGGGCCATGGTATTTGCTCCTTAGACTCGACGCTTCTTGGGGGGACGGCAGCCGTTGTGCGGAATCGGCGTCACGTCGATGATGTTCAACACCTTGTAACCGAGGGCGTTGAGCGAGCGCACGGTCGACTCGCGACCCGGACCCGGCCCCTTGATGCGCACTTCAACCGTCTTCACGCCATATTCCTGCGCGGCACGGCCAGCCTTTTCGGCGGCGACCTGCGCGGCGTACGGCGTGGACTTGCGCGAACCACGGAAACCCGCGCCGCCGGCAGTGGCCCACGACAAGGCGTTGCCCTGGCGATCGGTAATGGTGACGATGGTGTTGTTGAAAGATGCCTGCACGTGCGCGACCGCATCGGTCACCACACGCCGGACCTTCTTTTTGGTCTTGACTGGCTTTGCCATATCTTGAAGATTCCGTTGTTATTTCTTGATCGCACGACGCGGGCCCTTGCGGGTACGCGCGTTGGTCTTGGTGCGTTGACCGCGGACCGGCAGGCCACGACGGTGACGCAGGCCGCGGTAGCAGCCCAGATCCATCAGACGCTTGATGGACATGCCCACCTCGCGTCGCAGGTCGCCTTCGACCGTGTACTTGCCAACTTCCTGGCGGAGTTTCTCGACCTCACCCTCGCTGAGGGACTTGACCGGGGTGGTCGGCTCGACGCCGGCTTCCGCACAGATCTTCATGGCACGGGTGTGACCGATGCCATAAATGCTCTGCAGGCCAACCCAGATGTGTTTCTGGACCGGCAAATTGACACCTGCAATGCGCGCCATGATCTCTTGTCTCCGATACGTTTCGTGCGCAGTAAACGCGCAATTGTAAACTTTTTTTGAGCGGACAGAAAGCCCGTCGGGCGAACAGGCCCAACATGGCCATTCCGGTTCGTCCCGGAAGAAGCGCCTCGCGGCACTCTCTTCCGGATGTAACCCCGCTCCGTCAGCCGCCGGCCCGGGGGCGATTGTTGCAACGTTTCCCGATGAGGGGTCAGGAACGCCGCAGGTTGGCTTTCTTCAACAAACTGTCGTACTGATGCGACACCAGATGCGCCTGGATCTGCGCCACGAAATCCATCACCACGACCACGACAATCAGCAGCGACGTGCCACCGAAATAGAACGGCACATGCCAGTAGGCCTGCATGAACGACGGCACCAGGCACACCAGCACCAGATAGACGGCACCGACCGTGGTCAGGCGCGTCATCACGCCATCGATGTACTGCCCGGTCGCGCGCCCCGGACGGATGCCCGGGATCAAGGCGCCGGAACGCTTGAGGTTGTCGGCCGTTTCCTGCGAATTGAACACGATCGCCGTGTAGAAATACGCAAAGATCACGATGAGGATGGCGTTGACCACTTCATAGACCGTCTGACCGGGAGCCAGGCTGGTCGTCAACTGCTGCAGCCAGCGCGCTTCATGGCCATGACCGAACCACTGCACCGCCGTGGCGGGAAACATCAGCAAGCTGGTCGAGAAGATCGGCGGAATGACGCCCGACATGTTGATCTTCAACGGCAGGTGCGACGTCTGGTTCTTGTAGCCCTGGCGTCCGCCGCCGCGGTTGGCATAGTTGACCGTGATGCGCCGCTGGGCGCGTTCCACCCAGACCACGAAGGCACACACAATCAGCACGACAATCAAGACCAGCAACACTTTCAGTACTGAAAGTTCGCCCGTGTTGGCCATGCCCAGGGTCTGCGTCACGGCGCCCGGCAAACCCGCCACGATGCTGGCGAAAATGATCAGCGAAATGCCGTTGCCGATGCCACGCTCGGTCATCTGCTCGCCAAGCCACATCAGGAACATCGAGCCGGCCGTCAAACCCACCACGGCCGAAAACACGAAGCCGGCACCCGGGAAATACACCACCGCCGAACCGCCCGTCGCCGTCTGCCCCTGCAAGGCCACGGCAATGCCGAATGCCTGCACAAGGCACAAAGCGACCGTGCCGATGCGCGTATACATCGTCAAGGTGCGCTGGCCCGACTCGCCTTCCTTCTTGAGCGCCTGCCAGCTCGGCAACACCGAACCCATCATCTGCACCACGATGGATGCGGAGATATAGGGAATGACGCCCAACGCGAAAATGGAGAAGCGCCCCAAGGCACCGCCCGAGAACATGTTGAACATGTTCAACAGGCCGCCGCCTTGTTGCACCAGCTGCGTCATCGCTTCGGGATTGACGCCCGGCACGGGGATGAACGAGCCGAGACGATAAACCAGCAACGCGCCCACCACGAACAGCAGGCGCTTGCGCAGCTCGGTCAGCTTGCCGAGCGATCCCAGCAGATTACCCTTCGGTGCTGCCACGATCGCCCCCTTACTCGACGCTGCCGCCAGCAGCCTCGATTGCAGCCTTGGCACCGGCCGTGGCGAGCACGCCGGACAGTTTCACCGCACGCGAGATCTCGCCCTTGGCGACGACCTTCACCTTGCGCGCCTTGGAATCGATCAGGCCCGCTTCACGCAGGACCGTCACATCGATCGCGTCCGCCTTGAGCGCAGCCAGCTGATACAGAAAAACCTGCTGGCTCTGGTTCTTTTTCAGCGAGCGGAAGCCGACCTTCGGCAAGCGACGCTGCAGCGGCATCTGGCCGCCTTCAAAGCCCGGCTTGTGGCTGCCGCCCTTGCGGGCATGCTGACCCTTGTGACCGCGGCCGGCCGTCTTGCCCAGGCCCGAACCGATGCCGCGACCGACGCGCAGACGCGGGGTATTGGAACCTTCGGCCGGTTGGATAGTGTTGAGACGCATCTTGATTACTCCTCGACCCGAACCAGGTAGTAGACCTTGTTGATCAGGCCGCGCACCTGCGGGCTGTCTTTCAATTCGCGCACGTCATTGAGCTTGTTCAAGCCCAGCGCCTTGACGCTGAGACGGTGCCGCGCCTGCACGCCGCGCAGGCCCTTGACCAGACGCACGCGCACGGTGTTGGTGGTTTCTTGCTTAGACATTGCCGAGCACCTCTTCGACGGTCTTGCCACGCTTGGCCGCCACCTGTGCCGGCGACGCCACGGCTTGCAGACCCTTGATGGTGGCACGCACCAGGTTGATCGGGTTGCGCGAACCGACGGCCTTGCACAACACGTTGCGCACGCCGACCACTTCGAGCACGGCACGCATGGCACCGCCGGCGATGACGCCGGTACCTTCCGAAGCCGGCTGCATGTAGACGCGCGCCGCACCATGGTTGGCCTTGACCGGGTAGAACAACGTGCCGTTGTTCAGGTTGACCTTGACCAGATTGCGACGGGCGCGCTCCATGGCCTTGGCAATGGCGGCCGGCACTTCACGCGCCTTGCCGTAACCCAGACCCACGCGACCTTCACCATCGCCGACAACCGTCAGCGCGGTAAACGTCATCTGGCGGCCACCCTTGACGGTCTTGGCCACGCGGTTGACGGAAATCAGCTTTTCCAGCAGCCCGTCGGAATTTTCACGATCATTGGAAGACATAAGCTTTCCTGTCACGCCCGGAGCCGCTCCGGGACTTTTGCTTGCGGCACAAGGCCGCTTGGAGTTGTAGTAACGCTTGCGACTGCAGAATGGCCGAAGCCATCTGTCAGAACTTCAAGCCGGCCTCGCGCGCGGCATCCGCCAACGCCTTGATGCGGCCGTGATAACGAAAACCGGAACGATCGAAGGCAACGCTTTCGACACCGGCAGCCAAGGCGCGCTCGGCGACGGCCTTGCCCACCGCCGTGGCGGCAGCGATGTTCTTGGTGCCGTCCAGGCCTTCGCTGACCGACTTCTGCAAAGTCGAAGCCGAAGCCACGACCTGGTCGCCGGCGGCATTGAACACCTGGGCGTACACGTGCTGACCGGTGCGATACACGGTCAAACGCGGCACGGCCTGACGCTGAATGCGGGCACGCGTCGACTTGGCGCGGCGCTGACGGGCTTGTTTCTTGTCTTTCATGTTCAATCTCCGGAAGCGGATCGACGCTGCAGAAACCCCGACGGGATTCCTTACGCCTTCTTGGCTTCCTTCCTGTTGATGTATTCGCCGGCGTAACGCACACCCTTGCCCTTGTAGGGCTCGGGCGGACGGAAACCGCGGATCTTCGCGGCCACCTGGCCCACAACCTGCTTGTCGGCGCCCTTGACCACGACCTCGGTCGCGCTCGGCGTTTCGATGGTGACGCCCTCCGGCACATCAAACTCGACCGGATGCGAGAAACCCAGCGTCAGGCTGAGCTTCTTGCCCTGCGCCTGCGCGCGGTAGCCGACGCCCACCAGCTCGAGCTTGCGCTCGAAACCTTCGCTGACACCCTTCACCATGTTGGCGATCAGGGCGCGCGCGGTACCCGCAAACTTCACCTCGCCACCTTCGGCGACGCTGACGTTGACGACGCCGTCGTCGACCGACACCTTGACGCCCGGCAGGTGGTGCAGCGTGAGGGAGCTCTTGGCACCCTTGACGGTGATGCCGTCATCACCCGACTTGACTTCGACACCCTTCGGCAGGGTGATCGGACTATTGGCAACTCGTGACATGGCGGGCCTCCTTAAGCGACTTTGCCGATGACTTCGCCACCCACACCCTTGGCGCGAGCCTGGGCGTCGGTCAACAAGCCAGCCGAAGTGGAGACGATGGAAATGCCGAGCCCGCCAATGACCTTGGGCAGACTGGACTTGTCGCGGTAGACGCGCAGGCCGGAACGGCTGACGCGCTGGATCAGCTCGATGGCCGGACGGCCTTCGAAATACTTCAACTTGATGTCAAGCTGCGGCTTGGTGGCGTTGGATTTGTCCACCGAGGCTTCGAGAATGTAGCCTTCGCGCTTGAGGAGCTCGGCGATGGCGAGCTTCAGCTTGGATGCCGGCATGCGCACACCCGGCTTGCCCATCATCTGGGCATTGCGGATGCGCGTGAACATGTCGGCAATGGGATCAGTCATGCTCATGGAAATACCTTTGAGTGTGCACCGATATCCGTTGACCGGAAATCTGATTGGATGATCCGCCCGTCAAGCGGGCAGACCGGCAATACTAACAGTACTCGCCCTCCCGGGCGAGCACTTTTTTCACCAACTGGCCTTGCGCAAGCCCGGAACGTCGCCACGCATGGTGGCTTCGCGCAGCTTGTTGCGGCTCAGGCCGAACTTCTGATAGACGGCACGCGGACGACCGGTCAGCGCGCAACGCGTACGCTGGCGCGACGGGCTGGAGTCGCGCGGCAGGCTCTGCAGCTTGCCCTGGGCTTCCATCTTCTGCTCGTAGGAGGATTCCGGGCTGAGGATGATCTTCTTCAACTCGGCACGCCGTGCGGCGTACTTTTTAACCAATTTGGCCCGCTTGAGGTCGCGGTTCACCATGCTGGTCTTGGCCATGTCTGTACCTTTTTTATTTGCGGAACGGGAAGCCAAAAGCTTCCAGCAACGCGCGGGATTCGTCGTCCGTCTTGGCGGTCGTGGTGATGGCGATGTCCATGCCACGCAACGCGTCAATCTGGTCGTATTCGATTTCCGGGAAGATGATCTGCTCGGTCACGCCCATGTTGAAATTGCCGTGGCCGTCGAACGAACGGGCCGAGATGCCACGGAAATCGCGCACGCGCGGCAGCGAGATGTTGATCAGGCGATCGAAAAACTCGAACATGCGGGCGCGACGCAGCGTCACCTTGCAGCCGACCGGCCAACCGTCACGGATCTTGAACGAGGCAACCGACTTGCGTGCCAGTGTCACGATGGGCTTTTGACCGGCGATCTTGGTCATGTCGCCAACCGCGTTCTCGATGATCTTCTTGTTGCCGACAGCCTCACCCACACCCATGTTCAGGGTGATCTTGGTCAGACGCGGCACTTCCATCGGGTTCTTGTAGCCGAACTGTTCAACCAGCTTCGGCACAACCTGCTCTTTGTAAAACTGTTCCAGGCGAGTCATGGTTTGCTCCTTACAGGTCCACCACTTCGCCGGTCGAGCGATACACGCGAACCCGGCGCTTGTCTTCAAGCGTCTTGGACCCGACGCGCTCACCCTTGCCCGAGGCATGGTTGAACAACATCACGTTGGAAAGATGGATGGAGGCCTCACGCTCAACGATGCCGCCGGGCTGTTCGGCCTGCGGATTCGGTTTGGTGTGGCGCTTGACGAGGTTGACGTTGGAGACGTACACGCGCTCTCCGTCAACGCGAACCACTTCGCCGCGCTGGCCCTTGTTTTTGCCGGCGATCACAATCACGTGATCGCCTTTCTTGATCCGGTTCATAGTCGTATTTCTCAAAGATGGCGTGTCGTGTCGCAACGCGGCATGTCAATGCCTGGCGCTCAGAGGACTTCCGGCGCCAGCGAGACGATCTTCATGAAACGCTCGCTGCGCAGCTCACGCGTGACCGGCCCGAAAATACGGGTGCCGATCGGCTCGAGCTTGCTGTTCAACAACACGGCGGCATTGTCATCAAAGCGGATCACGGATCCGTCGGGACGACGCACGCCCTTGGCGGTACGCACGACGACGGCATTATAGACCTCGCCCTTCTTGACGCGACCACGCGGAATGGCGTCCTTGACCGTCACCTTGATGACATCGCCAATCGCGGCGTAGCGGCGGTGCGAACCGCCCAACACCTTGATGCACATCAACTGTTTGGCACCACTGTTGTCGGCGGCCGCCAGCGTGCTTTGCATCTGGATCATGGCTCAATCCTCCGATTACGCTTCAGCACGCGTGATCACTTCGACCACACGGTGATGCTTGGTTTTCGACAGTGGGCGGCACTCGGCGATGCGCACGAAGTCGCCTTCGTGAACGCCGATGTCATCCTGCGCATGCAGCTTCGTGGAACGGCGCACGATCTTGCCCAGCAGCGGATGCTGCGTCTGGCGCTCAATCAACACCGTCACGGTCTTGTCCATCTTGCTGCTGATGACGCGACCTTCCAGGGTGCGTGCATTTTTCTCTTGTTCGCTCATTTGCCCAGACCCTGCTTCTTGTCGCCCAGCGCGAACTTGGTGCGCGCGATGTCGCGCCGCACACGGCGCAGCTGATGTGGCTGGGTCAGCTGACCCGAACCTTTTTGCATGCGCAGGTTGAATTGCTCCTTGCGCAAGTCCAGCAACTGTTGGTTCAGCTCTTCAGCCGACATTTCGTGGATATTCTTGCTGGCCATCACAACACCGCCCTGGTCACAAATTTGGTCTGCACGGACAATTTCGCCGCCGCCAGACGCATCGCTTCGCGCGCATCGGCCTCTTCCAGGCCGCCAATTTCATACAGCATGCGGCCTGGCTGGATCTGCGCGACCCAGAATTCGACGTTGCCCTTGCCGGAGCCCATACGCACTTCGATGGGCTTCTTGGAAATCGGCTTGTCGGGGAACACGCGGATCCACAGCTTGCCACCACGCTTGACGAAACGGGTGATGCAACGGCGGCCGGCTTCGATCTGGCGCGCGGTCAACTGACCGTGCGTGGTGGCCTTGAGGCCATACTCACCGAAGCTGACAACGTTGGCACTGAACGCCAGGCCGTCATTGCGGCCCTTGTGCTGCTTGCGGTACTTGGTTCGTTTTGGTTGCAACATGACGGTGCTCCTTACTTCGCAGCCCGATCGCGACGGTTGTCGCCATCGCGCTCACGGCGGCCCTCACGGCGACCTTCACCACCACGACGCGGAGCCGACTTCTCTTCCTTCGTCTCCTCGGCGGCGGCCGCTTCCAGATCAAAGACCTCGCCTTTGTAGATCCAGACCTTGATGCCGATCACGCCATACTGGGTATGGGCCTGGGCAAAGCCGTAATCGATGTTCGCGCGCAACGTGTGCAGCGGCACACGACCTTCGCGGCTCCACTCGGAACGGGCAATCTCGGCACCGTTCAGACGGCCGGCGACGTTGATCTTGATGCCTTCGGCACCCAGACGCATCGCATTGCCGACGGCACGTCGCGTGGCGCGGCGGAACATGATGCGACGTTCCAGCTGGCTGGCCACGGACTCGGCTACGAGCTGGGCGTCCAGCTCCGGCTTGCGCACTTCGCTGACGTTGATGTGGGTGGGAACACCCATCAGCGACGTCACGTCGCGACGCAGCTTCTCGATGTCTTCGCCCTTCTTGCCGATGACCACGCCCGGACGCGCCGTATGGATGGTCACGCGCGCAGTCTTGGCCGGACGCTCGATCTTGATGTGGGAGACGCCCGCCTGCTTGAGGCGTTCATGCAGCATCTCGCGCACCTTCAGATCGGCGACCAGATACTGGGCGTATTCGTTCTTGTTGGCGTACCACTTGGCGTTCCAGTCCTTGGCGATGCCAAGACGGATACCCGTGGGATGTACTTTATGACCCATCGTCTTTCCTCTTTAGTCGCCAACGACCACAGTGATGTGGCTGGTGCGCTTCAGGATGCGCGAACCACGACCCTTGGCGCGTGCACGCATGCGCTTCATGGTCGGACCCTCGTCAACAAAAATCCGCGAGACTTTCAACTCGTCCACGTCAGCGCCGAGATTGTTCTCGGCGTTGGCGATGGCCGACAGCAGCACCTTGCGAACCAGCTGAGCCGCCTTCTTGTTGGTGTACTCGAGCACGTTGTCGGCCTTGGCCACGGGCAAGCCGCGGACCAGGTCGGCGACCAGGCGTGCCTTCTGCGCCGAGATGCGGGCGCTACGCAGGACTGCTTTCGTTTCCATTGTGCTACCCATCACTTGGACTTCTTGTCACCGGAGTGACCTTTGAAGGTACGCGTGACCGCAAACTCGCCGAGCTTGTGACCCACCATGTTTTCGTTGACCAGAATCGGCACGTGCTGGCGGCCATTGTGAATGGCAATGGTCAAACCCACCATTTCCGGCATCACCATGGAGCGGCGCGACCAGGTCTTGATCGGACGCTTGTTGCTGCCACCGGCAGCTTCCACCTTCTTCATCAGGTGCAGGTCGACGAACGGACCTTTTTTCAATGAACGCGGCATGATCGTCTCCCGTTACTTGCTGCGGCGACGCACGATGAAATGATCGGTGCGCTTGTTGTTGCGGGTCTTGTAACCCTTGGTCGGCTGACCCCACGGGCTGACCGGATGACGGCCACCGGAGGTACGGCCTTCACCACCGCCATGCGGATGGTCAACCGGGTTCATCACGACGCCGCGGACGGTCGGACGGATGCCGATCCAGCGCTTGGCACCGGCCTTGCCGAGCTTGCGCAGGCTGTGCTCGTGATTGCCGACTTCACCGATGGTGGCGCGGCAGGCAACCGGCACCTTGCGCATTTCGCCGGAGCGCAAACGCAACGTGGCATAGCCCGATTCACGTGCAACCAGCTGCACGGAGGCACCGGCGCTGCGGGCGATCTGGGCACCCTTGCCCGGCTTCATCTCGATGCAATGCACCGTGGTGCCGACCGGAATGTTGCGCAGCGGCAGCGTGTTGCCGACCTTGATCGGCACGTCCTTGCCGGCCACCACGCGATCGCCCGCCTTCACGCCCTTCGGGGCAATGATGTAACGGCGCTCGCCATCGGCGTAGCACAGCAGGGCGATGTGCGCCGTGCGGTTCGGATCGTACTCGATGCGCTCGACCTTGGCGGCGACGCCTTCCTTGTCACGCTTGAAGTCGATGATGCGGTAATGCTGCTTGTGGCCACCACCGCGATGACGCGTGGTGATGCGGCCATGATGGTTGCGGCCACCGGTATGCGACTGCGCCTCGGTCAACGCCGTGTACGGCGCTCCCTTGTGCAGATCCGGCGTGGACACGCGAACGGTGCCACGGCGTCCCGGTGAGGTCGGCTTGAGTGTCTTCAATGCCATTGTCGTTCAACTCCTCGCTCAGGCCTTGGCCATCACGTCAATGGACTGGCCTTCGGCCAGGCGCACATAGGCTTTGCGCGTGCCCTGACGGGTGCCCTGACGGAAACGGAAAGACTTCGTCTTGCCGTGGATATTGACCAGGTTGACGCGTTCGACGGTGACCGGGAACATCTGCTCCACGGCCGCCTTGACGTCGGCCTTGGTGGCATCCGGGGACACCTCGAAGGCGTACTGGTTGGAAGCGGCCAACAGGGCCGTCTTTTCGGACATCAACGGTGCGCGCAGCGTATCGATGATGCGTTCGGCCTTGTTCATGCCAGCCACTCCTCGATTTTCTTCACGGCTTCGGTGGTGACAACCACGTGATCCGCACTGACCAGGCTGACCGGATTGAGCGCCGCGACGTCCACGATGGAAACATACGGGATGTTGCGAGCGGCCAGATACAGCGCCTCGGTTGCTTGTTCGTCGACGATCAACACGCGACCGTCAGCGGACAACTCATTCAATTTGGCGACCATCGCCTTGGTTTTCGGCTCGTCCAGACCCAGCCCCTCAACCACTTTCAGGCGATCCTGACGGTTGAGTTCGGCGAGAATGGAGCGCAGCGCACCGCGATACATCTTGCGGTTGACCTTCTGGTCGAAGCTGCGCGGCTTGGCCGCGAAGGCGACGCCACCACCAACGAAGATCGGAGCCGTCAGCGCACCATGACGCGCGCCGCCGCCCTTCTGCTTCTTGGACTTCTTGGTCGTGCCGGACACTTCCGAGCGCGTCTTCTGCGCCTTGGTGCCGGAACGCGCGCCCGCCTGGTAAGCCACCACCACCTGATGGATCAGGCTTTCGCGGAACTCACCGCCGAACACGGTATCGGAAACTTCCAGCGACTTGGCGCCAATGACATTCAGTTCCATGGCGATCTCCTCAAGCCTTGGTCGTCGGACGAATGATGACGTTGCCGCCGGTTGCACCCGGCACGGCGCCCTTGACCGCGATCAGATGCCGTTCGGCATCCACGCGCACCACTTCCAGGCCCTGCTGCGTGCGGTTGACGGCACCCAGGTGACCGGCCATCTTCTTGCCCGGGAAAACGCGACCCGGGGTCTGGTTCTGACCGATGGAACCCGGCGCACGATGCGACAGCGAGTTGCCGTGGGTCGCGTCCTGCATGGAGAAGTGATGACGCTTGACGCCACCGGCAAAGCCCTTGCCCTTGCTGACACCGGCCACGTCGACGATCTGCCCGGCCGTGAACACGTCATCGACCTTGATCTCGCCACCCACCTCGTACTTGCCGGCCTCGTCGGCCGCCAGGCGGAATTCCCACAGGCCACGACCCGGCTCAACCTTGGCCTTGGCGTAATGGCCCTTGACGGGCTTCGTCAGCAACGACGCACGACGCGTGCCAGCCGTCACCTGCACGGCATTGTAGCCGTCCGTTTCGTCGGTCTTCACTTGGGTCACGCGGTTCGGCGTCGCTTCAATCAGCGTCACCGGAATCGAGCGGCCATCGTCGGTGAAGATCCGGCTCATGCCGCATTTGCGGCCTACCAGTCCGATACTCATATTCGTATCCTGTTCTTGCTCAGCCAAGCTTGATCTGGACGTCGACACCGGCGGCCAGGTCCAGCTTCATGAGCGCGTCCACGGTCTTGTCATTCGGGTCCACGATGTCGAGCACACGCTTGTGCGTGCGGGTCTCGTACTGGTCGCGGGCATCCTTGTCGACGTGCGGCGAGGTCAGAATGGTGTAGCGCTCGATCTTGGTCGGCAGCGGAATCGGACCGAGAACGGTCGCGCCGGTGCGCTTGGCCGTTTCAACGATTTCGCTCGCCGAGCGGTCGATCAAGCGGTGATCATAGGCTTTGAGCCTGATGCGAATCTTCTGGTTCGCCATAACCGTGTCCTAATGCTAAAGAGCGTTGTTGTCGAGGACGGCTTCTCGCCATCCGGTTGTGTTGGATGCCGATCCCTTCGGCTTTCAAACCCGACATCCTTGCCGAGTCCTGACTCATTCCCCGGAGCTGATGCGACGCGATTTCCGCGTCACATCAACCGCGGGAGTCGTTGCGGCATGCGCGCCGCAACAACGCTTACTTCTCGATCTTCGACACCACGCCGGCGCCGACGGTACGGCCACCTTCGCGAATGGCGAAGCGCAGGCCTTCCTGCATCGCGATCGGGTGGATCAGCGTGATGTGCATCTTCACGTTGTCGC
>DASVGR010000120.1:0-4207 GCA_036379395.1 Rhodanobacteraceae bacterium
CGTTTCGCGGTTGTAGCGCTTGCCGTGGCAGCTGTCGCACGGCACGTACATGTCGGGCAGAAAGTGCATTTCGACCTTGATCAGGCCGTCGCCCTGGCAGGCTTCGCAGCGGCCGCCGCGCACGTTGAAGCTGAAGCGGCCGGGCGTGTAGCCGCGCGCGCGCGCCTCCGGCACCTGCGCGAACAGCTCGCGCAGCGGCGAGAACAGGCCGGTGTAGGTGGCCGGGTTGGAACGCGGCGTGCGTCCGATCGGCGCCTGGTTGATCTCGACCACCTTGTCGAACAAAGTCAGTCCTTCGACGGATTCGAATGGCGCCGGCTGCACGCTCGCGCCGTTCAGTTCGGACGCCGCCAGCGCGTACAGCGTGTCGTTGATGAGCGTGGACTTGCCCGAGCCTGACACGCCGGTGATGCACGTGAACAGGCCGGTCGGGATGTCCAGATTGACGTGCTTGAGGTTGTTGCCGGACGCGCCCTTGAGGTGCAGCCAGGCGTCGTCGGTCGGCTCGCGGCGCAGCTCCGGCACGTCGATCGAGCGCACGCCAGACAGGTATTGGCCGGTCAGCGAGCGCGGCTCGGCGAGGATGTCGTCCAGCGTGCCCTGGGCGACGATCTCGCCGCCGTGCACGCCGGCGCCGGGGCCAACGTCGAGAATGTGGTCGGCCGCGCGCATGGCGTCCTCGTCATGTTCGACCACGATGACCGTGTTGCCCAGGTCGCGCAGGCGCGTGAGCGTGCCCAGCAGGCGTTCGTTGTCGCGCTGGTGCAGGCCGATGGACGGCTCGTCCAGCACGTACATCACGCCGACCAGGCCGGCGCCGATCTGGCTGGCCAGGCGGATGCGCTGCGCCTCGCCGCCGGAGAGCGAATCGGCGTGGCGGTTGAGCGTGAGGTAATCAAGGCCCACGTCAACCAGAAAATTCAGCCGCTCGCGGATTTCCTTGACGATGCGCTGCGCGATGTCGGCGCGCCAGCCGGCCAGCTTCAGGTCGTGGAACAGCGCCAGCGTCTTGCCGATCGCCAGGTCGCCGATTTCCGGCAGCGTGTGCTCGCCGACGTAGACGTGGCGCGCCGAACGGTTGAGGCGTTGGCCGTGGCAATCGGGGCAGGGCATTTGCGCGATGAATTTGGACAATTCCTCGCGCACGGCCACCGATTCGGTTTCGCGGTAGCGACGCTCCATGTTCGGCACGATGCCTTCAAAACGATGCTCGCGCGTCACCTTGCCGCCGCGTTCGGTGAGGTACTGGAACGCGATTTTCTGCTTGCCCGAACCGTACAGCACGGCCTGGCGGATGGCTTCCGGCAAGTCGTTCCACGGTGTTTCGACGTCGAAGCCGTAATGCTTGGCCAGCGACAAAATCAGCTGGAAGAAATGCGCGTTGCGCCGGTCCCAGCCGCGCACGGCGCCGCCGGCCAGCGACAGCTCGGGATGCGCGACGATGCGCTTGGGGTCGAACACGTCCGACGTGCCCAGACCGTCGCAGGTCGGACAGGCGCCGACCGGCGAGTTGAACGAGAACAGGCGCGGCTCAAGCTCCGGCAGCGAGTAGTCGCAGATGGGGCAGGAAAAGCGCGAAGAGAACAGCTGCTCGGGCACTTCGCCGCCATCCCAGTCGGCGATCACGGCAAGGCCTTCGCCCAGACGCAGCGCGGTCTCGAACGATTCGGCCAGGCGCTGCTTCAAATCCTCGCGCGGGCGGAAACGGTCCACCACCACGTCGATGTTGTGTTTGATGCGCAGGCCCAGCGGCGGCACCGCGTCGATGTCGTACACCGCGCCATCCACGCGCACGCGCACGAAGCCTTGCGCGCGCAGGCTTTCGAACACCTGCACGTGCTCGCCCTTGCGCTCGCGGATCACCGGCGCCAGCAGCATCCAGCGTTTGTCGGCAGGCAGCTGAAGCGTGGCGTCGACCATCTGGCTGACGGTTTGCGCGGTCAGCGGAATGTCGTGATCGGGGCAGCGCGGAATGCCAGCGCGCGCGAACAGCAGGCGCAGGTAATCGTGGATTTCGGTGATGGTGCCGACGGTCGAGCGTGGGTTGTGCGAGGTCGATTTCTGCTCGATCGAGATCGCCGGCGACAGGCCTTCGATGGAATCCACATCCGGCTTTTCCATCATCGACAGGAACTGCCGCGCGTAGGACGACAGCGATTCCACGTAGCGGCGCTGGCCCTCGGCATAGATGGTGTCGAAAGCCAGTGACGACTTGCCCGAGCCGGACAGGCCGGTGATGACGATGAGCTTGTCGCGCGGCAAGTCCAGGTCGACGTTCTTGAGGTTGTGGGTGCGCGCGCCGCGGATGCGGATCTGGCTCATGGAAGCTCTCGGCGATGGGGCGGCCTCGGGGCCACCCCGGATGGATCAGGACAGGCCAATATATCAAGCCTGTCACGTACTTGCGCCCATGCGTGCATGCCGCTAAAATCGCGGGTTCGCGAAAGCGAAAACCTCCAAGAAGAACGACAGAAGGGTCATCCCATGTACGCAGTCATCAAGACCGGCGGCAAGCAGCACCGCGTTGAGCAGGGCGAGTTCCTGCGCGTGGAAAAGCTTGATGCCGAAGTCGATTCCACCATCACGTTTAACCAGGTTCTGCTGGTCGGCGAAGGCGAAAACGTCACCATCGGTGCGCCGCTCGTTGCTGGCGCCACGGTCACCGCCAAGGTCAAGAGCCATGGCCGTGCCGACAAGGTGCGCATCGTCAAGTTCCGCCGCCGCAAGCATCACCAGAAGCAGCAGGGTCATCGTCAGTATTACACCGAAGTCGAGATCACCGGCATTTCCGGTGACAAGGCCTGATAGGAGCACACAGTCATGGCACATAAAAAGGGCGTAGGCTCCAGCAAGAACGGCCGCGATTCCAAGCCGAAATACCTGGGCGTCAAGATCTATGGCGGCCAGGCGATCGAGGCCGGCAACATCATCGTGCGTCAGCGCGGCACCAAGTTCCACGCCGGCGTTGGCGTCGGCATCGGCCGCGACCACACGCTGTTCGCGCTGCACGATGGCCAGGTCGAGTTCAAGACGCGCGGCGCGAAAAACCGCAAGTTCGTGAACGTCGTCAAGCCGAACTGACCGGTTCTTGCCGATCGCTTGCGAGGCCCCGCCCATGCGGGGCCTTTGCATATGCGCATCCGCCGCGGGATGCGCCGTTTTTGCCGCGCGTTGCCGTTCTCCGGTGCAATACGGAGTGGCGTCGACCGCTTTTTCGCGCAGCCTTGCGGCTGGCCGGTCGGCCGACGTTTGCGTTCGATCCGACCTACACTTTCGGCTTGCGCCGTTCACTTTGATCCCATCATGAAATTCGTCGACGAAGCACACATCCAGGTCAAGGCCGGTGACGGCGGCAACGGTTGCGTCAGCTTCCGGCGCGAAAAATACATTCCCAAGGGCGGTCCGGACGGCGGCGACGGTGGTCGCGGCGGTTCGGTGTGGCTGGTGGGCGACGAGGGTCTCAACACGCTGATCGATTTTCGCCATCAGCGCCATTTCCGCGCCGAGCGTGGCCAGGACGGCATGGGCAGCGACCGTTACGGCAAGGGCGGCGAGGATCTGGAAGTGCGCGTGCCGATCGGTACCGTGGTCACACAGGTCGATACCGGCGAAGTGATCGGTGACGTGACGCGCCAGGGCCAGCGTCTGAAAGTGGCGCAGGGCGGCAAGGGCGGCCTGGGCAACATCCACTTCAAAAGTTCGATCAACCGCGCGCCGCGCCAGGCCACCCAGGGCACGCCCGGCGATGAGCGCGAGTTGACGCTGGAGCTGAAACTGCTGGCCGATGTCGGTCTGGTGGGCTTTCCCAATGCCGGCAAGTCGACGCTGGTCAATGCCGTGTCGGCGGCCACGCCGCGCATCGCCGATTACCCGTTCACCACGTTGCACCCCAGTCTGGGCGTGGTGCGCAGCGGGCCGGATTCCAGCTTCGTCATCGCCGACATTCCCGGCCTCATCGAAGGCGCGGCCGATGGCGCGGGCCTGGGCGTGCAGTTTTTGCGTCATGTCGCACGCACCAGCTTGTTGCTGCACGTGGTCGACGTGGCGCCGATCGACGGCAGCGACCCGGCGGAGCAGGTACGCATCATCGCGCGCGAGCTGGAGCAGTTCGATGCCGAACTGGCCGGGCGTCCACGCTGGCTGGTGCTGAACAAGGCCGACATGCTCGCCGACGACGCGCGCGACGCCATTGTCGCCGACATCATCG
>DASVGR010000121.1:0-5078 GCA_036379395.1 Rhodanobacteraceae bacterium
AATTTCTCCAGCGCGTCCTTGTCATCCGGATTGCGGTCCGGGTGGTACTTCATGGCCACGCGACGGAACGTCTTTTTCAGCTCCACCTGGGTCACGCTGCGGGACACACCCAGAACTTCGTAGTAATCCCGTTTGCTCATCGAGTCACAACCTTTTCAAAACGGCGGTCGGGCACAAACCAGATGGCCGCGACCGCGGCATACAACACGCATGAAATCCATGGCAGCCAAGCCACGACGGCCAGCGCCACAAGGTACAAAACCAGCGACGAGGCGCCTTTGACATCCCTCGCACCCAACGCCTTGCGGGTCAGCGAATCGGCGCCGTTCAACACGATGATGGCGCGTTGCATCAGCAAAAACGCAACGCCCGTCATCAAAAGCACGACACCATACAACGCGGCCGGTACCGAAGCGAAGCGGCTTTCGCTCAGCCATGCCGTCGCGAATGGCACCAGGGTCACCCAGAACAGCCAATGCAGATTGGCCCACAGGATGCGACCGTCGATGCGCTCGGTGGTCAGCATCAAATGGTGATGGTTGTTCCAGTACAACCCGATGTAGATGAAGCTCAGGATGTAACTGAGCGCCACCGGCCATTGGGTCAGCAGCGCCTGCCATTCCGCGGTGTGCGGCGGTCGAAGTTCCAGCACCATGATGGTCAGGGCCACCGCCATCACGCCATCGGTGAATGCCTCCATCCGCGCTGTCTTCATGTCCGCTCCCCTGCAAGTCGAAAAGCCCGCCTGCCTTGCGGCAAGCGGGCTTTGCCGCACCTTACTTCTTGTCGTCGTCCTTGACCTCGGTGAACTCGGCATCGACAACGTCGTCCGGCTGCGAGGCGCCGCCCGGACCCGCCTGGCCGGCGGTGTCGGCCCCCGGTTGGGCACCGGCCTGCTGCGCGGCGGCAAACAACGCCTGCGCGGCCTGCTCCAACGCCGTGGTCTTGGCTTCGATGGCGGCCTTGTCGTCACCGTCCTTGACCTTCTTCAACTCGGCCACGGCTTCCTCGATGCCGCCGATGGCGCTGCCGGCCTTGTCGCCGTGCTCCTTGATCGCCGTTTCCGTGGCGTGGATCAGCTGGTCAGCCTTGTTGCGCACGGCCACCAGTTCCTGGAACTTCTTGTCTTCCTCGCGGTGGGCCTCGGCGTCGGCCACCATGCGCTGGATCTCGTCGTCGGACAGGCCGGAACCAGCCTTGACCTCGACCTTCTGCTCCTTGCCGGTGTCCTTGTCCTTGGCCGACACGTGCAGGATGCCGTTGGCGTCGATGTCGAAGGACACCTCGACCTGCGGCACGCCGCGCGGCGCCGGGCGGATGCCGGACAAGTCGAACTTGGCCAGCGACTTGTTGTACACGGCCTGCTCACGCTCGCCCTGCAGCACGTGCACTGTCACCGCGGTCTGGTTGTTCTCGGCGGTCGAGAACACCTGCGAGGCCTTGGTCGGGATGGTCGTGTTCTTTTCGATCAGCTTGGTGAACACGCCGCCCATGGTTTCGATGCCCAGGCTCAGCGGGGTCACGTCCAGCAGCAGCACGTCCTTGACGTCGCCACCCAGCACGCCGCCCTGGATCGCCGCACCGACGGCCACGGCTTCGTCCGGGTTGACGTCGCGATGCGGTTCCTTGCCGAAGAAATCCTTGACCGCCTCCTGCACCTTGGGCATGCGGGTCTGGCCACCGACCAGGATCACTTCATCCACATCAGCCACGCGCAGGCCGGCATCGTTCAGCGCGGTGCGGCACGGCTCGATGGTGCGCTTGACCAGATCCTCGACCAGCGCTTCCAGCTTGGCGCGCGTCAGCTTGATGTTGAGGTGCTTCGGACCGCTGGCATCGGCCGTCACATACGGCAGGTTCACTTCGGTCTGATGGCTGGACGACAGCTCGATCTTGGCGCGCTCGGCGGCGTCCTTCAGGCGCTGCAGGGCCAGCGAATCCTTGGACAGGTCGATGCCCTGATCCTTCTTGAATTCCTCGACGAGGTAGTCGATGACGCGACGGTCGAAATCTTCGCCGCCCAGGAACGTGTCACCGTTGGTCGAAAGCACTTCGAACTGCTTCTCGCCGTCGACGTCAGCGATCTCGATGATGGACACGTCGAACGTGCCGCCACCCAGGTCGTACACGGCCACCTTGCGGTCACCGCCCTTCTTGTCCAGACCATAGGCCAGCGCGGCCGCGGTCGGCTCGTTGATGATGCGCTTGACTTCAAGGCCCGCGATCTTGCCGGCGTCCTTGGTCGCCTGGCGCTGCGAATCGTTGAAGTACGCCGGCACCGTGATCACGGCCTGCGTGACTTCCTCGCCAAGAAAATCCTCGGCGGTCTTTTTCATCTTCATCAGCACCTTGGCGGAGATTTCCTGCGGCGCCATTTTCTTGCCGTCGCCGCCTTCCACCCACGCGTCGCCGTTGTCGTGCTGGACGATCTTGAACGACACCATGCCGACGTCCTTCTGCACTTCGGCATCGCTGAACTTGCGGCCGATCAGGCGCTTGACGGCGTAGAACGTGTTGGCCGGGTTGGTGACTGCCTGGCGCTTGGCCGGCGCGCCAACGAGGACTTCACCGTCCTTGCTGAATGCCACGATGGACGGCGTGGTGCGATCGCCCTCGGCGTTTTCGATCACGCGTGTCGAGGTTCCTTCCATCACCGCCACGCACGAGTTGGTGGTGCCGAGGTCAATGCCGATGATTTTTCCCATGACTGGTTACTCCGAAATGTGGCGCGGCCCCCGCGGCCGCCGATGATCAACAAATGGGGGGAACTGGTTGCGATTCAAGCCGCCCCGCCGATTAAATGAAACGAATTCAGGCTTCGGGCGCCTTGGCCACCATGACCAGCGCCGGACGCACCAGACGGTCGTTCAGCACGTAGCCTTTCTGCATCACCGACACGACCGTGTTCGGCGGCTGATCGGTGCTGACCACCATGCTCATGGCCTGATGCAATTCCGGATCGAACGCCTCGCCGATCGGGTTGATGGCTTTCAGGCCGTGGTCGACGACCACCTTCAACAGCGACTTCAGCGTCAGCTGCATGCCTTCGCGCAATGCGCCGGCGTTGTCGGTTTCGACCGCCAGGCCGTGTTCGAGGTTGTCGCACACGGAAACCAGTTCACGCAGCAGGCTTTCGTTGGCGAACTTGCGCGACTGCTCCAGTTCGCGCTGCATGCGCCGGCGCTGGTTTTCGATCTCGGCGCGCTCGCGCAGCATGCTGTCCTTCAGCCCGGCGATGGTCTTCTCGGCCTCGCCGAGTTGCATGGCCAGGGTTTCCACTTCGCCCGCGGTCGCGTTTTCGGCGTCGGCCAGATGATCTTCGGGCGCAGCGCCAGCCGTATCGGGTGCGTCGGGTCGGGTGTTTTCCATCTTGACTCCAGGCATCAACAAGGGGCCGGCCAGTGCCGACCAGAAAAGCGTGTGCGGATTTTTCCGCCTCCCGAGGCGGTTTATAGGGGCATGTGCGCGCGATTCAAGGCCACGCTGCGTTCAGGAGCCGGCCGCGACCTGGCTCAGCGCATCGCTCAGAAGCTCCGCCGTGGTCTGCACCACGGGAATCACTTGCTGGTAGGCCATGCGCGTGGGACCGATCACGCCGACGGAACCGAGCACGCGGTTGCCCGAGGTATACGTGGCCGTGACCACGCTGCAGCCGTTGAGCGCGGCAAAACCCGATTCCTCGCCAATGAACAGCTGCACGCCCTGCGCATGCGCGCACACGTCCATCAGCTGCACCAGGTCGCGCTTTTGCTGGAAAGCCTCGAACAAGTCGCGCAGGCGGCCGATGTCGGCCATTTCGTCGTAGCTCATGAGGTTGGTCTGGCCCGTCACCAGCACGTCGCCAGCACCGGGGGCCGCCGCAAACGTGGCCGAGGCCAGCTCCGTGGCTTCGCTCAACACGCGGTTGAGCTCGCTGCCGGCCTCGCGCAGTTCGTCGGCCAGTTGCGCGCGGATGTCGTCCAGGCGCAAACCGCCAAAATGGCTGTTCAAGTAATTGGCCGCCTGCTCCAGCGTGCGCGATGACAGGTGCGCACTGAGCTGCACGACGCGGTTTTGCACCTGGTTGTCGGCAAACACCAGGATCACCAGCACGCGCGCGTCCGGCAGCGCCACGAAATCGATGTGGCGCAGCGGAAAATCCGCCTGCCCCGGCAACGACACGATGCCGACGAAATGCGTCACCGCCGACAGCAACGCCGAGGTACTGGTCATGATGTCGCGCGCCGTGCCCGAGCGCTGCGTCATTTCGTGTGCCATGCGGGCACGTTCCATGGGCGACAGCGGCTTGAGTTCGACCAGCGAGTCGACGAACAGGCGCAGGCCACGCGGCGTCGGAATGCGTCCAGCCGAAGTGTGCGGTGACGTCACCAGCCCCACCTCTTCCAGATCAGCCATGATGTTGCGGATGGTCGCCGGGCTCACGTCCAGCCCCGACGATTTGGCCAGCGTGCGCGATCCGACCGGCTCGCCGTCGGCCAGGTACTGCGCGATCAACGAGCGCAGCAGGCGCCTGGAGCGCGCGTCAAGATCGGAAGGGAATGTCATGTTCATGCGCCGGCCATCATAAAACCTGTCGTTCATTTAAATAATGGCTGGACGCACTGCGATCAAGCATCCGGCAATGGCAGAATGGCAAGTCGTGCGTCATTGACCCTTTCACGTTATCGTCCGGCCATGCTCACCACCCTGTCTGTCCGCCAGCTGGCGGTTGTCGAAGCCATTGAAGTCGAATTCGGCCCCGGCCTCACCGTCGTGACGGGTGAAACCGGCGCCGGCAAGTCGCTGCTGGTCGACGCGTTGATGCTGCTGTCCGGCGCGCGTGCCGACAGCGGCATGATCCGCGTCGGCTGCGACCGCGCCGAGTTGTCCGCCCGCTTCAACATCGACGCCCTGCCCGCGGCGCGCGCGTGGCTGGTCGAACAGGACATGGACGAAGGCGACACCTGCCAGCTGCGCCGCGTGCTCAAGACCGCCGGCAACTCGCGCGCGTGGATCAACGGCCGCCCCGCCACCTTGACGCAACTGGCCGAATTGGCATCGCAACTGGTCGGCATCCACGGCCAGCACGAACATCAGGC
>DASVGR010000122.1:0-11540 GCA_036379395.1 Rhodanobacteraceae bacterium
ACCCGCAAGGGCATGGGCCAGATCACCGGCGCCGTGGTGGCCATCAGCGTGGTGCTGGCAGCCGTGTTCATACCGTCCGCGCTGCAGCCCGGCGCGAGCGGCGTGATCTACAAGCAGTTTGCCCTGACCATCGCCATGTCGATGGGCTTTTCCGCCTTCCTCGCGCTGTCCTTCACGCCGGCGCTGTGTGCCAGCTTCCTGCAGCCGGTGCACGAGCAGAAGAAGAACTTCATCTTCCGCAAGTTCAACTCCGCGTTTGCCAGCATCACCCGCACCTACGTCGGCCACGTCGGCCATGCGGTCCATCATGCGCCGCGGTGGATGGTGGTTTTCGTGGTCGTTTCGGCGCTGGGCGGTTTCCTGTTCACCCTGCTGCCAGGGAGCTTCCTGCCCGAGGAGGACCAGGGCTACGTCATGATCAGCGCACAGCTGCCGCCTGGCGCCACGAAACAGCGGACGAGCCAGGTGATGGCGCAGGTGCGCAAGGTCCTGGACGACGATGGCGCGGTCAAGGGCATGCTGCAGATCGTCGGTTTCAGTTTCATGGGCTCCGGCGAGAACACCGCCATGTCGTTCATCCAGCTCAAGGACTACGCGGATCGCGACGTGACCGCGGCGCAGTTCATCGAACGCGCCAACCGCGAGCTGCGACAGATCCCGGATGCGCGGCTGGTGGTGACCAACGTACCGACCGTGCAGGGCCTGGGTCAGTTCGGCGGCTTCGACATGTACCTGCAGGATCGTGCCGGGGCCGGTTTCGCGGCCCTGACGAAAGCGCAGAACACCCTGCTGGCCAAAGCCGCGCAGAATCCGGCGCTGGCCAACGTGCGCCCCAACGGCCTGGCCGATGCGCCGCAGCTGAAGCTGGATGTCGACCGCACCCAGGCGCAATCCATGGGCCTGTCGGTGAGCGACGTGTACAACGCCATCCAGCTGATGCTGGCGCCGGTGTACGTCAACGACTTCACCGCCGAGGGCCGCGTCAAGCGCGTCATCATGCAGGCGCAGGCACCCTATCGCATGGGGCCAAACGCGCTGTCGTACTTCTACACGCCCAGCGCCACGGCCAAGGATGCCGACGGCAATCCGCAGATGATCCCGCTGTCCAACGTGGTCAAGTCCACCTGGCTGTCCGAACCGCCGACCAAGGTGCGTTACAACGGCTTCTCGTCGATCGAGATCGTCGGCGCGGCCGCACCCGGCTACAGTTCCGGCCAGGCCATGAACGCCATGCAGCAGATCGTCGACAAGGACCTGCCGCCGGGCTTCGGCATCAGCTGGACTGGCGAGTCGTACCAGGAAATCGTCTCCGGCAACGCGGCGCCATTGCTGTTCGGCCTGTCGCTGATCGTGGCCTTCCTGTGCCTGGCCGCGTTGTATGAAAGCTGGTCGATTCCGATCTCGGTGCTGCTGATCGTGCCGTTGGGCGTGCTTGGCGCCGTGCTGTTCACCATGCTGCGCGGCTTGCCCAACGACATCTACTTCAAGATCGGCCTGATCACCATCATCGGACTGGCGGCCAAGAACGCCATCCTGATCATCGAGTACGCGGTATCCGAGCAGCATGCCGGACGCTCGTTGCGCGAGGCCGTGGTCGAAGCCGCGCGCCTGCGCTTCCGCCCGATCCTGATGACCTCGCTGGCCTTCATCCTCGGCGTGCTGCCGCTGGCCGTGTCCACTGGCGCCGGCGCCAACGCCCGTCACGCCATCGGCACCGGCGTCATCGGCGGCATGGTGTTTGCCACCTTCCTGGGCGTACTGATGGTGCCGGTGTTCTACGTCACCATCCGGCGCCTGCTGGGCGACAAGCTCGACACCACCGCGGGCGAACTGGCCGACAAGCCGTTCGAGCACGAGGCCGACGTCAACAGCCCCATCGGCAGCGACGGCCAGAAGTAAGCGGCATCCGCCTGGCCACGGACGGCCAAGCATTCCGCTCCTGCGGCCGGCAACCGCCGGCCATGCGGATGTCCCGGCCTTGTCGCAGGGCAAGGCCAGTGCCTCCCACGCGCCTACAATGGGCGCATGCTCACCACGCACTTTCATGACCGCCTCGACGCCATCGACGCCGCGGCCTGGGATGCACTGCGTCCGGACGGCAATCCATTCATCAGCCACGCATTTCTGGCCGGCCTGGAACATCACGGCTGCATCCACCGCGAATGGGGCTGGCAGGCGCACCACCTGACCTTGCACGACGGCGGCAAACTCATCGCCGCCGCGCCGCTGTACCTCAAGGACAACTCGCACGGCGAATACGTGTTTGACTGGAGCTGGGCCGACGCCTGGGAACGCGCCGGCGGCGACTATTACCCCAAGCTGCTCAACGCCGTGCCCTACTCGCCCGTCGTCGGTCCGCGTCTTTTGGCCGGCCGTGGCGAACGCACAGCCGGGCTTCGCCGTGCGCTGGTGCAGGCCATCGGCGAGGAAACCCGCCGGCTGGGTTTGTCGTCAGCGCACGCCAACTTTCTTCCCGACGACGAACTGGCCGCCTTCGACGGGCATTGGCTGTCACGCTTTGACTGGCAATACCACTGGCACAACCGTGGCTATCGCGATTTCGAGGATTTTCTGGCCACCTTGCGCCACAAGAAGCGCAAGAACATCCGCCACGAACGCGCCAGCGTGACGGCCGCCGGCATCGATTGCCGCATGCAACGCGGCGACAGCCTTGACGACGATACCTGGCGCACCATCCACGCGCTGTACCTGCACACGTTCGCGACCAAGCGCAACCATGCCACGCTGACATTGGCGTTCTTTCGCCACTTGGCGGCGACACTTGGCGACCATGTGCAAGTGGCGCTGGCGCGGCGCGACGGGCAGATCATCGCCATGGCCCTGTTCCTGCGCAGCGACGGCACGCTGTACGGCCGCTACTGGGGCGCGCGCGAATACGCGCCGGACCTGCATTTCGAGCTGTGCTACTACCAGGCCATCGAATACGCCATCGCCCACCACCTGGCGCGCATCGAGCCGGGTGCGCAAGGCGAGCACAAGCTGGCGCGCGGCTTTGTCCCGGTGCGCACGCATTCGCGGCATTATCTGGTCAACACGGCGTTCCGCGCGGCCGTGGCGGCTGCCCTGGCCGAGGAAGATGCCGCCGTCGCGGCCTGGGGCGCGCAACTGGCCGCGCATTCGCCCTATCTTGAAGACCATCCATGAAACCGTTGCCCATCCCCTGGATCGAACCCGGTTCGGCGCCGGTTTTCCCGCCGGCCACGCAGGCTTTGCACGATCCCAACGGACTGCTGGCACTGGGCGGCGACCTCACGTCCACGCGCCTGCTGGAAGCCTACCGGCACGGCATTTTTCCGTGGTACGGGCGCGACGAGCCGATCCTGTGGTGGTCGCCCGATCCGCGTTGCGTGTTCGCCACCGACGGCGTGCACGTCAGCCATCGCCTGCGCCGCGATCTGCACCGCAGCACCTGGTCGATCACCATCGATCGCGCGTTCGTCGAGGTGATGCGCGCCTGCGCCGCGCCGCGCGCCGGCCAGAGCGGCGGCACGTGGATCATCGACGAAATGGTCGACGCCTACGGCGCGCTGCACCGGCAAGGCCACGCGCACAGCATCGAGGTGTGGGACGGTGCGCGTCTGGTCGGTGGCTTGTACGGCGTGGCCGTGGGCCGGCTGTTTTGCGGCGAATCCATGTTCAGCGCCGCTGCCGGCGGTTCCAAGGCTGCGCTGGCGTGCCTGGCGCACCTGCTGCACGGTTGGAACATGCCGCTGCTGGATGCGCAGGTCGGCAATCCGCACCTGTACCGCATGGGCGCGCACGACATGCCGCGTGCCGCGTTTTTGGCGCAGGTCACGCGCCTGGTGACCGCGCGCCCGGCCGCCGACGCGTTTCGGGTGGACGGTGCCTTGCCGGTTGGCAGCTTCGCGTTTTGAGCTTCCGGACCGGCCGCCCGAACCGGCTCTGAAGACACGCCCGGCCACGCCGCGCGAACGTCCATGCAACCGTTAGACTGGCCCCATGCCGCACGCGTCGTCCGCCAATCCCTTGCCCCGCGTTCTTGCCGAGCGCGCGTTCAGTCGCGCGGCCGGTGCGCCTTTGGTCGGCGGCAACCGCATCGACCTGCTGATCGACGCCAAGGCGCATTTCGACGCCTGGCTGGCCGCCATCGAAGACGCCAAACGGCAGATCCTGCTGGAAAACTACATCATCCGCGACGACGCCACCGGGCGCGCATTCCGCGACGCGCTGGCCGCGCGCGCGCGTGACGGCGTGCGCGTGTGCGTCATCCGCGACTGGCTGGGTTGTCTCGGCCTGTCGCGCCACGCGTTCTGGAAACCACTGCTGGCCGCCGGCGGCGAAGTGCGCGTATACGGACCGCCGCAGCCGTTGCGCCCGCTCACCTTCGTCAGCCGCGACCACCGCAAGACGCTGGTCGTGGACGACGCGGTCGGCTTTTTGTCCGGCGTGTGCCTGAGCGCGCAATGGCTGGGCCATCCGGAGCGCAGCGTGGCGCCGTGGCGCGATACCGGCGTCGCTTTGCGCGGCCCGGCCCTGGCCGATCTGCAACAGGCCTTTGCCGACAACTGGGCGACACTTGGTCCCGCCTTGCCGGACGATGCCGTCACCGACGCCAGCCATTTGCGCGCGGCCGGATCGCAAGCCTTGCGCGTCATCGCCACGCATCCCAACACCGCCAGCGTGTACCGGCTGGACCAGCTGATCGCGGCCATGGCCCATCGCACCCTGTGGCTGACCGACGCCTACTTCGTCGGCGTGGCGCCCTACGTGCAGGCGCTGGCGGCTGCGGCGCGGGACGGCGTGGACGTGCGCCTGCTGGTGCCGGGTTCCAGCGACATCGGCGCCGTCGCCAGCCTGTCGCGTGCCGGCTACCGCCCGTTGCTGGAAGCCGGCGTGCGCGTGTTCGAATGGAATGGCTCGATGCTGCACGCCAAGACCGCCGTGGCCGACGGCCGCTGGGCGCGCGTGGGTTCATCCAACCTCAACCTGGCCAGCTGGCTGGGCAATTGCGAACTGGACGTGGCCGTCGAGGACGGCGCGTTTGCCGCGCACATGCAGGCACAATACGAAGCCGACCTCACGCAGGCCACCGAAATCGTCCTTGCGCCGCGCCGCCATCGCCACGGCACGCGCGTGCACGGCGGACGCCACCCCGAACCGCAGGCACATGGCCGCGGCAGCAGCGGTCGTGCCGCGGCCGGTGCGTTGCGTCTGGCCAACACCGTCGGCGCGGCTCTGACCCATCGCCGCGTGCTGGGCCAGGCCGAGTCGACACCGTTGTCTGTCGGTGCCATCGTGCTGCTGGCACTGGGCATTCTCGGCCTGCTCTGGCCGGCCGTCCTTGGTTGGCCGCTGGCGGTGATCGCGCTGTGGATGGCGGCCAGCCTGGCCTCCCGCTGGTGGTCGCTGCGCCGCCGCGTCCGCCCCAACGAAAACGATTGAATCACGCATGCCTGTCAGCTCACCCAACACGCCCGTCCTCACGCCGTCCTCGCTGAACCGCCTGGTGCGCGACCTGCTGGCCGACGCCCTGCCGCAAGTGTGGGTGGAAGGCGAGTTGTCCAACGTGGCGCGGCCGGCCTCCGGGCACCTGTATTTCACGCTCAAGGACGCACGCGCGCAGATCCGTTGCGCCATGTTCCGCTCGCAGGCCATGACGCTGCACTTTCGTCCCGCCGACGGTACGCAGGTACTGCTGCGCGCCCGTGTCGGCATCTACGAGGCGCGCGGCGATTACCAGCTGGTCGTCGAACACATGGAAGAAGCCGGCGAAGGCGCGCTGCGGCGGCAATTCGAGGAACTCAAGGCGCGCCTGGCCGCCGAAGGGCTGTTCGACGCCGCGCTCAAGAAGCCCCTGCCGCGTTTCGCGCGCCGCATCGGCGTGATCACGTCAGCCACCGGCGCGGCCATCCGCGACGTGCTGAGCGTGCTGTCGCGACGTTTTCCGCTGGCGCGCGTGGACGTGCTTCCAGTGCCGGTGCAAGGCAAGGAATCGCCGCCGGCCATCGCCGCGATGCTGGCCCGGGCCAACCGCGCGGCCGTCCACGACGTGCTGCTGGTGACGCGCGGCGGCGGCTCGCTGGAAGACTTGATGGGCTTCAACGACGAAGCGGTGGCGCGCGCCATCCACGCCAGCGTCATTCCGGTGGTATCGGCCGTCGGCCACGAGGTCGATTTCACCATCAGCGATTTCGTCGCCGACCTGCGTGCGCCCACGCCGTCGGCCGCCGCCGAACTGCTTGTGCCGGACGGCGCCGAGCTGATGCAGCTTTTGACGCAGCGGCGCGCCCGGCTGACGCATCTTGCGCAACGCCGGCTGGAAAATGCCGGGCAACATATCGACCACCTCATGGCGCGCCTGCAATCGCAGCGTCCGCAGGCGCGACTGGCACAGGGCCGCGAGCGTCTGCACCATCTGCATGCCGTGCTGGTGCAACGTGCGCGCCAGCAACTCGGCCTGCGCCAGTCGTGCGTGGCACAACTGCAAGTACGCCTGGCCGCACAACATCCGCACCAGCAACTGACATCATTGCAACGCGGTACCAGCGAGCTGCAACGCCGCCTGCACGCCGCGATGCAGCATCGCCTCGGGCACCAGCGCACCGCGTTGAATGCCACGGCGCGCGCACTGCACGCGGTCAGCCCGCTGGCCACACTGGAACGCGGCTACGCCATCGTGTTCGATGCCGAAGGCCGCGTGCTGCGCTCCACCGCCAGCGTGGCCAAGGGTGACGTGCTCACGGCCCGACTGGCCGACGGCAGCATGCGGATCACACGCACCGACCAGCCATAAAAAGGCTTCACGCCGTTTTCGGCAAGCCGAACTCGACATGAATCCCGCCACATTGATTGGCGCGGCATGGTCAACGCCTCGCCCGGCCAAGGCGTTCTTGCCTCCATCGTTTGCCCATGCAAAACCACGCCATGGGCAATCGTCGCACCGCTTTCCGGCAGGCCAGAACCACTTGCCATGCCATGCGGTCCGCCTTATCCGGGCTTTCCAAACGAGGTCATGCCATGCGTAACGAAATCATTTCCGCCGCCGTTCTTGCCGTCGCCCTTGCCTGCTCGCCACTGGCCATTGCCGCCACCACGCAGACAACGTCCACCACCACAACCCAGACCAGCCAGACCAGCCACCATTGGAACCACCATTCCCACCGCGGCATGCATCACTGGCGCCACGGACACCACGACCGCATGCCGTTGCGCCAGCTGGATCTGACCAAGGCGCAACGCACGGCCATCCACCAGTTGTACAAGCGTGACGCCAAGGCGTCACACGCCGATTTCGTCCGGATGCGCCAGGATCACCGCGCACTGGCCGCCGCCACGCCGGGCACGATGGCCTACAGCAACGCCACCAAGGCACTGGCCTCCAGCGCCGCGGCCGCGGCCAGCGCGCGTGTCGAACGCCAGGCTACACTGTGGGCCAACGTCTACCAGCAACTGACGCCGGCACAGCGCACCAAGCTGGCTTCGATCAAGGCGCAGCGCAAGGCACGCATGGAGAAGTGGCGTCAATCGCATCATCGCGCGCACACCATGGCAACGGCCAGCTCCACTCACTGACGGCGATGGCTTACGCTTGGGCCGATGACGGAACCGCTTTGCACCCTCGTCGGCCCTTGCTCGCACGCAGTCACCATCAAGAAAAGCCGTTTCCTCGCGCAGGCTGTGGCAACCACTTCGGCAGATGCCGCACTGGCCTTCGTCGACAGCCTGCGCGACAACGGCGGCAGCCACCATTGCTGGGCTTTTCGCATTGGCCAGGCTTATCGCTTCAACGATGACGGCGAACCGTCAAGCAGTGCCGGCAAACCGATCCTGGCCGCCATCGACGGCCAGGGTTTTGACCAGGTGGTCGTTGTGGTCACGCGCTGGTTTGGCGGCACCAAGCTGGGCATTGGTGGTCTGGTCCGCGCCTACGGCGGCACCGCCGCGCGATGCCTGCAACAAGGCGAACGCCGGTTGCTGGTGGCCATGTCGCACCTGTGCTTCACCTGCACGTTTTCACAATGGGCCCATCTGGAACCGCGCCTGCGCGAGTGGTCGGCGCAGATCGGCGAAACCGCTTTCCGGGCCGACGGCGTCATCGTCGAACTGGACGTCGTGACCAGCCAAGTTGCCGAGCTGACACGCCTGATCGGCGACATCACGCAGGGGCGCAGCCTGCCGCAAGTGCAGCCATGACGCCTGCCGTCGCCATGACCGGATCGCGGCGGGCACCCGCCGGACTCACGCGTCGGCAAAGCCGAACGCCATCACTTCGCAGATGGCGTCATTGCCGGTCAGGCACATCATCAGCCGTTCGATGCCCACGGCCACACCGGCACAGTCGGGCATGGCGCCGATAGTCGCCAGAAAGTTTTCGTCGATGGGCATGGCTGGCTGTCCACGCTGCGCGCGACGCGCGTTCTCGCGCTCGAACCGCGCACGCTGTTCGGTCGCGTCGTTCAATTCGTGATAGCCGTTGGCCAGCTCAAAGGCGCCCAGATACAACTCGAAACGCTCGGCCACCGGATGCTCGCCCAGGCGGATACGCGCCAACGCGCACTGGCTGGCCGGCCAGTCGTGGATGACGGTGATGGCGTACGCCGGAAAATCGGGCTGGATGCGGTGCGTCATCAAAAGGTCCAGCCAGTCGTCGCGCGTGAGGCCGTCGGGATCAACGCCAAAATCGGCCAGCGGCGCGCGCAGTGCGGCGATGTCGGCGGTGAACGGGTCCAGGCCCAACGCGCTCTTGAACAGCTCGCGATAGGTGGTCACGCGCACCGGGCTTTCGTCCTGCCCGGCCAGGCGCTGCGCGGCGTGGATCAGGCTGACGGTTTCTTCGGCAATCCGGCGATCATCGAAACCGACGCGATACCACTCCAGCATGGTGAATTCTGGGTTGTGATGGCGTCCGGCCTCGCCGTTGCGGAACACGCGGCCCAGCTCGTAGCAGTCGCCCAGCCCTTGCGCCAGCAGGCGTTTGAGCGGGTATTCGGCCGAGGTGCGCAGGTAGCGCTCGGGCGCGCCGGCATCGACGTGGCCGGTAAAGCGCGTGCAGAAACTCTCGATGTTGGGCTCGGTGTTGCCGGCCGCCGACAAGATCGGCGTTTCCACTTCCAGCACGTCGCGTTCGGCAAAAAACCGGCGGATCACGACGTACAGCCGCGCGCGCAAATGCAGGGCGCCGTGGCATTCGATGCAGCTCATGCGTGTGCCTCGAAAAAAGCCTGAAGGCGTGCATCGTCCCAGACCTCCACGCCCAGTTCCTTGGCCTTGGTCAATTTGGAGCCGGCCGCCTCGCCGGCCACGACGAACGCGGTTTTCTTCGACACGCTGCCGGCCACCTTGGCGCCCAGCGCCTCCAGGCGCGCCTTGGCCTCGTCGCGCGTCATCGACGCCAGCGTGCCGGTCAGCACCACCGTGGCACCTTCCAGTGGCAAGGCGGCGCCGGTCGTTGCGGCGGGCAGCGCGTCGAGCAGGCGCCGCATGGCGTTTTCGGCCTCGCGCAGGCGTGCCACGGCCGCGTCATCGGCCAGAAACACTTCCAGCCCGTTGACGGCCGCCGACGACAGGCCGGCCGTAGCCCATTGCCCGGCCCCCGCGTTGATGACGGCATCCAGCGTCGCAAACTGCGCGGCCAGGCGTGCCGCGCTGGTCGGCCCCAGCTTGTCGATGCCGGCGTCGACCAAAAGATTTTCGAAGCCCAGCCGCTGGCGCAACTGCGCGGATGGCGCCGTTTCGTCGGCACACACGATGCCTTCGGCCAGCAGGTCGTCGACCACGGCGCGGTTGCCGGCCTGACGGAAAAACGTGGCGATGGACTGTCCCACTTCGCTGCCGATGTCGGGCAACTGGCGCAGGATGGCCGCGGGCGTGGACTCGACGGCCGCCAGCGAGCCCAACCATTTGTGCAACGCCTTGGCCGTGGTTTCACCGATGTGCATGATGCCCAGCGCAAACAAAAAGCGCGCCAGTTGCGTGCGCTTGCTGGCGTCGATCGCGGCCAGCAGTTTTTCGGCCCAGTGCGTGGCCACCTTGCCGTCGCGCGCGGTCTGCGGCGTGGTGCCGTCGCGCGCGTCGGCCAATTGCTTGACCTTGAGCAGATCTTCCAGCGTCAGCCGATACAGGTCGGCCGGCGATTGGACGAAGCCGAAGGCGTCCAGATCCTCGATCAGGCGCGTGCCCAAGCCGTCGATGTCCATGGCCTTGCGCGAGGCGAAATGGATCAGCGCCTCGCGCCGTTGCGCGGCGCACACCAGACCACCGGAACAACGCCAGGCGGCGGCACCGTCTTCGCGCACCAGCGCCGAATCGCACACCGGACAGGTCGACGGCATGAGCCACGGCCGCGTGCCGTCCGGACGGCGTTCGGGAATGACGCGCACCACCTCGGGGATGACGTCGCCGGCACGCCGCACGATGACGGCATCGCCCACGCGCACGTCCAGCCGCGCCACCTGGTCGGCGTTGTGCAAGGTGGCGTTGGTCACCGTAACGCCAGCCACCTGCACCGGTTCCAGCCGCGCCACCGGCGTGGCCGCGCCGGTGCGGCCGATCTGGATGTCGATGGCATTGACGCGCGTGGATTGTTCCTCGGCTGGAAACTTGTGCGCAATGGCCCAGCGCGGCGCGCGCGCGACAAAGCCCATGGCTTCCTGTCCCGCGTAATCGTCCAGCTTGTAGACCACACCGTCGATGTCGTACGGCAACGACGCACGCAGCTCGCCGATGCGGCGAAAGTACGCGACAAGGCCGTCAAAACCGTGCGCCGTGTCAACCACGCGCGACACCGGAAAACCCCACGCCTTCAATTGCCGCAGCGTGGCCGAATGCGTGTCCGGCAACGCGCCGCCTTCCACCACGCCGACGGCGTAGGCGCGAAAGCTCAGGCGCCGCTTGGCCGTCACCGCCGGATCAAGCTGACGCAGCGAACCGGCCGCACCGTTGCGCGGATTGGCCAGCGGCTTGTCGCCACGCGCCAGCGCGCGCTGGTTGTAGGCCTCGAAATCCTTGTGCAGCATGATCACCTCGCCGCGCACTTCCAGCACCTCGGGCCAGCCGGCGCCGCGCAAGGTCAGCGGAATGGCGTGGATGGTGCGCACGTTGGCGGTCACGTCCTCGCCGGTGGTGCCGTCGCCGCGCGTGGCGCCGCGCACCAGCGCGCCGTGTTCGTAGCGCAGGCTCATGGCCAGGCCGTCCAGCTTGGGTTCGACGGAAAAAACCACGTCGTCGCGGCCCAGCGTCTGCTGGATGCGGCGCACGAAATCGGCCACTGCGCGAAAGCGCGTGGCGTCGTCGTCGCCCGGCGCGTCAAACGCGTCGATCAGCGACAGCATCGGCTGCTCGTGGCGCACCTCGGCAAAGCCGCCCTGGACGCGTGTGCCGACGCGTTGCGTGGGCGAGTCGGACGTGACCAGTTCGGGATGCGCCGCCTCGATCGCTTCCAGCTCGCGCATCATCGCGTCGTAATCGGCATCCGGCAGGTGCGGATCGTCGAGCACGTAGTACTGGTGGCGGGCGTCGTCGATCTGATGGCGCAGTTGGGCGGCGCGGGCAGCAAAGTC
>DASVGR010000123.1:0-5127 GCA_036379395.1 Rhodanobacteraceae bacterium
AAGCGTTTGTAGGAGCGCGCCCGCGCGCGATGGCCAGATGCTGATTTGAGGCCAGATCCCATCGCCCGCAGGCGGGCTCCCACAAAGGCAAGGCTCGAACCTCAAGGTCCACCTGTAGGAGCGCGCCCGCGCGCGATGGCCAGATGTTGATTCAAGGCCGGATCCCATCGCGCGCACGCGGCCGGCGGACGGTTTTCACCCGTTCGCCAGCCGTTTTCGTGGAGGCGCTCAGTGCTGGTTGCTGGCGCCGTCGGCGACGTGCCGCAATTGCGCGGGCGAGCCGTCGCCGCTGAAACTGAAGTGTTTGCCGTCGGCCCGGATCACCACGGTATGCGGCAGTTCGCCACCCCAGTCGCGGTCGATGAGGTAGTTGAGGCGCTCGGGGCTGGCTTCGGCGTAGACGTAGGTGGTGAATGCCGCCAGATGCATTTTTTGCAGCCGTGCTGCGACCGCCTTTTGCCGCGACGGCGCGTCCGTGGATACCACGACCAGCTGGAGCGTGTGCGGGTGCTGGCGCGCCAGCTTGGCCAGCGCCGCCAGGTTGGGCTCGCAGTACACGCAATCGAGCGACCACAGCGCGATGACTCGCTCGCCGTGCGCCGGCGGTTGCAGCAGGGCCGGCACATCCTTGCCTTGCAACAGCTGGGGCGTGCCGGCAAAGGCGAGTGCGGGCAGGGCAAGGCACAACAGCAGCAACAGGACGCGTTTCATCGCGATGCCTCCGGCGATCCCGTGGCCGCGATCAGGCGGAACCCGTCTGCCGTGTTCCATGCCACGTAGGCGCGTCCGTCATGCATCAGCAATTGCGGCGAGTAGACGCTGGCGGTGGAGCGGGCGATGACGCGTTCCGGGCCAAAATGCTGGCCGCCGTCGTCGGACGTGCGCAGCATCAAGCGGTAGCCCTCGGCGTCGACCTGGTTCCACGTCACCCATACCCGATGGCCGTGTACCGCCACGTCGGCATGGCTGGCACCGGGGCCGCCCAGCTTCAACAAATGTTTCGGTGGATGGCCTGGATCGAGCTGGCCGAACCAGACCGCCGGACCGTGCGAGGCCTCGTACCACACGCCGTACGCCGTGCCGTTCGCGCCGATGGCCAGCCCCGGCCCCTGATGCGGGCACGCCGCCACTTGCCAGTGGCTGAACGTGGCGCGCAGCGGATGGGCCGGCTGGCCGTCGGTCGGCAGCCAGGCAAAGGCGTGGTCGCGGATGTTGTCGCCGTACACGCCGCGGAAAAAGGCCGCTACCCGGCCGTCAGGCGCGCGCGTCAATGCAATGCGGCAGCACTCGCAGCTGTGGCGCATCAACAGATGGTCCGGCGCGAAGGTTTTGCCGCCATCGCTTGACCACGTGTAATACATCGATTTGCCCAGGAAAGTCTTGCCGGCTTTTTGGGCTGCCACCGCATTGCGGCCGTCCACCCAGGCGATGACGATGTCACCGTTGCCGGCCACCGCCAGCGCGTCGAAACGATGCGTGATGGGCGCGCGGTCGTGATTGATCGTGACAGGCGTGGAAAAATGCCTGCCGCCGTCGAGCGAGCGCGCGAACCGCACGTTGCCGGAATACAAATGGTGCGGCAGCGGATGCGACCACGTCACGTAGATCGCACCGTGCGGGCCAAGCGCGACCTTGGGATGGTTCTCGCCCGTGTCGTAAATGGTTTGCGCCATCTGGTTGACGTTGACCGGCGTGCTGAACGTCTTGCCGAAATCGTCCGAATGGCTGAGCTGGACATGCCCGTCATGCACCGTGGCCAGCCACAGGCGGCCGTTGGGGCCGAAGGTTGCTCCGGCGCCGAGCGGCGCTTTGCCACTCATGCCGGCCATGTGCATGGACGCGGAACCGGCCCAGGCCGGCAGCGCCAGCGCGCTTGCCAGCAAAAGTGTCAGTGTGGCGGACAGGCGCCACGAAAAAACGTGATGCGTGTTCATCTTGTACATGATGATCGCTCCCGGTCAGTAGGTATAGGTGGCGGACACGAAGACGGTGCGCGGTGCGGACCAGCGACGTTTCCAGGGTTGCGTGATGGCGTAGGTGTTTTCCGAATATTCGCGGTCGAGCAGGTTCGTGACGCCGGCCTTGAGGGCGAGCGCGTCGGTCGCGGCCCAGCCGGCGCTGGCGCTGAAGATGACGTTGCCGCCCTGGCGGTAGCGCGTGCCCGGCGTGCTGGTCACGTCCACGTACATGGGGCCGATGTAGCGCATCTGGCCGTACAGGCGAAAGCGCGGTGTGGGTTTCCAGGTGGCGTGCAGCACGCCGGTCGTGCGCGGCAGGCCGGCCAGCTGCACGTCGAGCGGGGTTGTCACGGCCGCGGCTTTTTGCGTCAGGAAGCTGTGTGTCCAGGTGACGTAGCCGCCCAGCGACAGCTTGGGCGACAACTGCCAGCGCGCGTCGAGCTCCACGCCACGTGAACGGCCGCGCTGGTCGTTGGTGTAGTACTTGGCCGTGCCGCCGCAGTTGTCCAAGTTGGGATCGCTCGTCGACGTGCTGCACAGCAGCGCCACCGGTGCCGGGATGCCCAGGGCCGGATCAATCCGGTAGGTGGCAATCATGTGGCGGATGCGGTCGGCGAAATAGGTGGCTGAAACGTGCAGGCGGTCGCTGCGGTAGTCGGTGCCGATTTCCCAGCCGGTGGTGTCTTCCGGGCGCAGCGCCGGGTTGGCCACGGTGGTCGGCGCCTGGCCGTAGCTGCGTGTGGTGTTGTTGAAACCGGGCGCGCGGAAGGCCTTGTAGGCGGCGCCGCGCACCGACCAGCGGTCGCTCAGGTCATAGTGCACGCCCAGACTCGGGTTGAACGCGTTCTTGTGGCTGGCCGGCAACGCGCCACCGGTGGTGAGGCCGGTGCTGGCCGCGGTGAGGCGATGCAACTGGTCGCTGCCGCGCCACATGTCGTAGCGCCCGCTCAACGTCAACTGCAGCGGCCCGACGGGCGACACCTTGGCCTGGAAAAACACGCCACCCATGTCCTGCCGGCCGCGTCCGAAACCGGTCGCGCTCAACACCTGCGCAGGCGTGGTGGCAGCGGGTGTGGCGTAAAATCCTTCGTTGTCGGTGGCCATCAGGCGCTGATAGTTCAGGCCGATCTGGAAGCTGTTGAACACGTCGTTGACGAACTGTGAATACACCGTGCGCAGACCGTCGGCGCGATAACGCTGCTCGCCGTGCTGGGTGTAGTACGTCAGCACCTGGTCGGAAACGGCATCGTTCTTGGCGTTGCTGCTCAGGCAGGTGCCGGAGGCCTGCACGTAGCAGGTCGCACCGTTGTACTTGGTGAAATGCACCGTCTGCGTCCACGCGCGCAGCGACAGGTGCCGATCATCGTTGAACGCGGCATCGAGGCCGATCGCCGCGTCGGGATTTTTCTGCCGGTTCTTGCCGTTGCGATAGCTGATGCGCTGGTCCTGCACGTGATAGCCCAGCCGCGCAAAACCCTTCAGGTGATCGTTGAGCCGGAAGTACGCCGACAGCTCGGCATTGGTGTTGCGCGCCGTGGTTGCCCTGAGTTGCGGGTATCGCCAGCGGTATTCGTCGGGCGTGAGGATGTAGCCGTCGGTGCGGTAGCGGCTGACGGCCAGGTTCAATGCCAGATCGGGCGACACGGCCAGGTTCTGGCTCCACGCCAGGTCGGCCGTGCCACGGTTGCCGGCACCCAGCGTGAGCGTGCCGCCGTTGCCGTGCGGGCGTTTGGTGACGATGTTGACCACGCCGGCCACGGCCATCGAGCCCCACAGGCTGGACGTGCCGCCGCGCATCACTTCGACGCGCTCCACGTTGGCCAACGGCACCTTGTAGAACTGCGTGGTGAGGTAGAACGGGTCCATGATCGGCACACCGTCCATGAGCACCAGTACCTGCGCGTTGCCCAGCCCGCGCATTCTGGTCTGCTGGCCGGTCGGGTCGGTCATGGCCGCGGGCAGGCCGGTGAAGTTGAAGCCGGGCACGGTGCGCAGCAGGCCGTCGAGGGTGCGTGCCGGCGACTTGTCGATGTCGGCACGGGTCAGCACGGTGGTGTGCCGCGGCATGTCTTCGAGCCGGGTCTGGTTGAGGCTGGCGCTGACCTTGACCGACGGCAGCAGGGTGGTGTCAGTGGGGAGCTGTTGAACTGGCTGCGAAGGTTGCGTGCCGACCGCGCCGGCAACGCCGGCGGACAGCACCCACAACACCGCGCACGCCAGGGCGTGTTGACGGATAAACATGAAAAAAATCCCGAAAGCGATGGGGAACGTGCGCGACGCGCACATCGAAGGGCTTTCAGAACAAGCGTGGCGGCCCGCACGCGCCCAGCCCGCAGGGACAGACGGATGCGGGCAGATCGTGCAGATGGAAACGGTCGGTCTGCCTGCACGCGACGCAAGTCGCCGCGACGATCACAGCCAGCAAGGCCAGCTTGGCCAGCGCCATCAACAGCGGGCAATACGGACAGGTGTTGGCCGGCATGTGCTCGTGGGTTCCGTCCGTCGTCATGCCAGCGTGGGCCATGGCATGCGGCATGGCGGCCGGGGACATCGAAGCGGTCGCCATGGACGGCCCGTCCAGCGCTGCCGGCATGTCCATGAAGCACCCGTAGGCACCACTGGACAAGCCGGCGGCGATGCGCCCGGCAGTCGGCATCAGCGCAAGCAACGCCATGGCGGCAAAAGCCAGCCAGACCGTGGCGACATGGAAGCGCTTGGTGAGCATGATTCGCATTCTAACCTCGCGACGGGCGTGCAGGCATCCGTGTGCGGTTATGCCACGTGCAAGGGCAACGGCTCTGCCTGTTGATGCCGGTGGTCATGTGGGCATTTGTTGCAGGTTATTTTTGATACGTTATAACATATCAAAATTGACTCTATCCCACAGGCTGTCTTCATCCCATGAACGACCTTTTGCTTGCTCCTTGCTTCGCTCTCGCCTTGCTTGCCACGGCGCCCGTCGGTGCAACGGATACCCAGAAGAACACGCCCGCGCAGGCGTCAGACCACACGCCGGCCGAGGCGCGCGACGTCACCAACCTGCATGCGGTGCAGGTGTCGGCACGTTTGAACCGGGCGCGCAACGCGTTGTCGCCCGAGACCGGTTCCAGCCAGTACGTCATCGACCGGCAGGCCATTGCGCAATTGCCACTGGGCGCGTCAACGCCGA
>DASVGR010000124.1:0-27336 GCA_036379395.1 Rhodanobacteraceae bacterium
ACGGCCAGGCTGGCGACGGCCGCGGCCAGTGCCACCGCGGGCGCATCGTCAGGCGCCAGCTTGCGCAACAGGCGGCCCAGCTCGACATCCAGCGGGCGCAAGGCGCCATCGGCATGCAGGCGTTCCAGCAAATCGTCGTGCAGCGGCCTGGACAAGGCATTCATGCGACCACCTCCGGGCGGGCCCGCAGCAAGGTGTCGAGTGTTTCGATGAGTTCGCGCGGCGGCTTGTCGGCAAACACGCCCTGCCCCGCCGTCATGCCGCGCACGAACAGATAACGCACGCCGCCCACGTCGCGCGCGTAGTCGTAGGCGCCGCCCAGGGTCAAGCGCAGCCAGCGGTGCAAGGCCACGGTGTAGATGAGGTATTGCAGGTCGTAATCGTGCGCGGCGATGGCGGCCGGCAGGCGCGCGGCGGCGTAATCTCCGCCGTGCGCGCCCAGGTCGTTGGTCTTGTAGTCGACGATCCACCATTGCCCGGCGTGCCGGAAGACAAGGTCGATGATGCCGGTCATGAGGCCGCGCAGGCGCGTGCCAAGGTGCGCGTAGTCGGCATGCTGGCGCTGATAGCCGTGCGCGTGCAGGCAGGCGAGGATGTCGCGCGGATCGGCCGCGTCGATGCCGAAGTGGAACGGCATTTCCGCGCGACGATCGGCCGGATCGATGTCGCACAGGCGCACATCGTCCACGACCGGCTGGTTCAGCGCGGCGGCGATCAGTCTGGCCGTCGCCGCCTGCGCCGGTGCCAGGTTGTCGCCGCCCAAGCCGGCTTCGCGCAGTTTGCGCACCAGCAAGCCCTGGGCGGCCGGTGGCACTTCGCCGTGGCTGTCGCGCCAGCTGGCGAAATCGGTTTTTTCCAACACCGCATGCACGGCATTGCCGTAGCGCGGGCCACGCGGCCAGGTCGGCACTTCATCGCCGGCGGATGCCGCATCCACCGATGGCGCATCTTCGGCAAGGGCTTCGTCGCCCGCACCACCGGCCGCGACGACGGCATCGCGTGCACCAGCCGCCCATTGCGAAAAACTGTGCACCCACCAGTCGCGCGGCAGGCGGCGCGCAAAAACGCGTGCCTGGCCCGGATCGGTCGAGGATGCGGACGCATGGTGCACCGGCGCGACGTCTTCCGGCGCCACCAATGCCATCAGCGCGGCGTGGCTTTCCACCAGCGCGCCGGGATGGCCTTCGCCGCCCAGCAACTGTTTGAGCGTGCTGCCGCCACCGGCGACAAAACAGGCATGGCGCGCGCGCGTGATGCCGACGTAGAACGTGCGCACGTCCTCGGCCAGGCTTTCGCCTTGCGCCGCCACGCAGGCTTCGGCATCGCCGGCGTCGCGGTCCTTGTCCTTGCTGCCCGACAGGATCAGCCGCCGCACGGCCTCGTCGCCACGATGAAAGCGCGGACACGTTCCCTGACGGGGAGCCTTGTTCTTGTCCAGCCCGACGAACGGCATCAGCACGACGTCGTATTCCAGCCCCTTGGAACGATGCAGGGTGACGATCTGCACGCACTGCGCATCGGTTTCAAGCCGCAGCTGCTCGGCTTCATTGTGCTGGTCGGCGGTGCGGATGTGCGCGGCCAGTGCATCGCGCAAGGCCTGTTCGCCGGCCAACTGGCGATTGTCGGCAGCCAGCAGCTCGCCCAGTTGCAACAGGTTGGACAGGCGCCGATGGCCATCGGGAAGTGCCAGCAGACGCGGCGCGTTTCTGGCGGCCAACGCCTCGACCATGGCCGCGATGCCGCGCGCAAACCAGCTTTCGCGCAATTGCGCCAGTTCGTCCAGCGCCGCGCTCCACGCCACCTCGTCGCTTTGCATGCGCGCCAGATCCGCCAGCGTGCGCCCCATCAGCTCGGTCACCAGCGCACCGCGTGCGCGACGCACCGATTGCAGCAACAGCAAGGCATCCAGCACACGCAGCAATTCGCGCGCCTCGCTGGAAGCGTAGATGCTTTCCTTGCGCAGGCACACGGCCGGCACGCCGGCGGCACGCAGCGCGTCCTGCACCAGGGCGGCGTCCTTGTTCCTGGCCGTCAGCACGGCCATCCTGGCCGGCTTGAGCGGCTGGCCGTCGAGCGTGGCGTGGTCGAGCAGATCGGCGACCGTGTACGCGCAGGCTTGCGCCATGCACTGGCGCACATCGTCGTCATGCGTGCTTTTCGGCTGTGGCGTCCAGAACGTCAGCGGCTTGACCGGCTCGCCGCGCCTGACCAGCGCACCATCATCGACGTGGCCGCCCGATTGCACTTTTTCGAACGCGATGCCGGCTTCGACAAACGGATTGGCGCAAGCCGTGAACACCGCTTCGACCGCCCGCAGCATGGCCGGCGCGGAACGGAAATTCTGCTTCAGCGTATGCCGCGTGGCGCCCTGCTTGGCGCGCAGGTAGGCATGCACGTCGCCCCCGCGAAAACCGTAGATGGCCTGCTTGGGGTCGCCGATCATGTACAACGTGCCGAAATTGCCGTACAGCGCGTCGAGGATGCCGAACTGGCGCGCGTCGGTGTCCTGGAACTCGTCCACCAGCGCGACCGGGTACTGGTCGCGCAAGGCCTTGACGAGCGCCTGCCGATGCCGGCCTTCGGTACCCACGCCGTGCGCCAGGCAGGCGATCAGGTCGTCGTAGGAAACGCGCGCCAGATCGTGCTTGCGCCGCGCCAGCCACGCGCGCGCCTCGTCGCGCAAGCGATGCAGCAGGACCGGCTGCATCACGCGACACCGCGCGGCGATGTCCTGCCGCGCCTGTGCCCACTCATCCAGCGCCGCCAGGGCCGGCGCGGCGGGGAACGCCGGCATGTCCTTCCTGACCGCGGCGGACACGCGACTGTGCGCAAACTTCACCAGAACGTCCGCATCGGGATCGAATCCCGCGGCCAGTCGCGCACCTTCGCGATGCAGCAACGCGGAGGCATCGGCCTTGAACTTGTTCTTGTTCAGATAGCCGGCCGACAACCATTCGTCGAACACGGCCATGGCCTGCTCGCCGCCGCTGCGCCAGGCCGACAACAACCGCGCCCATGCGGCCTCGCCGTCGACCGGCTCGGGCACCTTGCCCGGCAAGGGTTCCAGCGGACCGGCAAAACTGACCAGATCACGCAACAGGCCGGCCAGATCCTGCGGTGACGCGGCCAACTGCCGCAACGCGGCCAGTTCGTCGGCATCGCCCGCGCCGGCCACGCGCAGCCAGGCCTGCTCGGCAAAATCTTCCAGCAGGTCCAGATCGCTGGCGACAAGCTCGGCGCCGGCCACGGTGTCGTCCAGCAACGCGGTGTGCGCGCCCAGCACGCGCTGGCAAAAACCGTGGATGGTGAAGATGGCCGCCTCGTCCATGCCGGTGACGGCCTGGCGCAAACGTTCGGCCAGCGCCTGCGCGGATTCGTGGCCGCTGGCGAGCGCGCGCCGCAGCAGGGCCAGCGCCCAGGCTTGTTCGTCGGTCGCCTCGTCGGCTTGCAGCGGCGTGCCGGCGGCTTCGCGCGCGGCCAGATCGGCGCATGTGGCCAGCCTGTCGCGCAGGCGCTGGCGCAGCTCCTCGGTGGCGGCGCGGGTGAAGGTCATCACCAGCACCTGCCGCACCGGCAAGGCGCGCTCGACGACGAGGCGCGCGTACAGGCCGGCGATGGTGTAGGTCTTGCCGGTGCCGGCACTGGCTTCGATCAGCTGGCGGCTGGTCAGCGGCAGGGTCAAAGCCATGTCGCTGGCGGCGATCGTGACCAGACGATTCATGCGCGCGCTCCCTGTTGCAAGGCATCCAGCAATGGCCGGTAGACGGCCTGCGCCAGTTGCACGAAGCGCTCATCGACATCGGGTTGCCAGGCACGCAGGGCCAGGCCGATCCACGGATCGCCGCGCTCCTCGTCCCAGGCCTTCAACGCCGCTTCCATGGCCTTGTCCTTGTCACCTTTTTTGGCCATCGCCATCACCCACGCCCAGCCCGTGCGCGGCGGCAACGGCAGGGGCCGGGTGCAGCCTTGCACAAACACGTTCAGGCAGGTGTCCAGTGTCGCCTTGGCATCACCCGGCGTCGGCAGGGGCAGTGCGCGCGGCATCGGCGTGTCCTTGTCGCCGCGCCCCAGGGCCAGGCCCGTGGCCTTGCCGTCGGCAGCCACCAGCAGGGCTTCCAGCCACCAGCGCATCCAGTTCTTGCCCTGCCGGGCGCTGCCGATCCAGCCAGCCACGCCTTCGCTGTCGCGCCAGTTCAGGCGCCCTTCGATGAGGCGACCGGACGCCAGCACCACGTGGCAGGCGTCGTCCTTTGTCGGCGTTGCACCGCGCGCGCGCCAATGCGCCAGTTGCGGCGCCAGCACGCCCAGCGAATCGTCAAAGGCGTCATTGCCCAGCGCCAGCGGCGGCAACAGACCGTGTGCCCGCGCCCACTCGCGGGCATCGGCCGGCTCCGCACCCGTCGCTTGCGCGCGCGCCACCAGCGCCCGTTCGCGCACTGCGCGATGCAGGTTGTCGTCCAGCAACGGTTCGCGCCCCGGCACGGCCAGCGTCACGTCGGCCATCGCAAGGCCGACGCAGCGTTCCAGAAAATACTTTTGCGGCGCGGCGAAAAAGGCTTTCAGGTCGGCCACGTCGAACCGTTCGACCGCCCCGTCCGTTGGCCAGTCGACATCGGCAAATGGGGCCGCCTCGCGCAGCCGGGCGCGGGCGCCGGCCGCTTCGCGCCATTCGTGGCGATAGGTGAAAAGCCGCGACTCGTCGGCGGCAAACAGACGCGGCGAGAACGGTTGCAGCGGATGCCGCGTGACCAGCGCCTTGCGCGCGGCGGCGGCGTCGACAAAGTAGTCGCGGCACACGATGTCGAGCAATTCGGACACCAGCACCGACGGCTCGATCGCGCTGCCGTCGCGTTCATCCAGACCGACGTAGCTCAGGTACAGCACGTCGCGTGCGGCCATCAGCGTCTGCAAAAACAGGTAGCGATCGTCCTCGCGCATCGAGCGGTCGCCGAGGCGGCGGCGGTTGTCCATCAAATCGCCGTACAGCCGGCTCATGGCGTCCGCCGGGTCCTGGCGCGGAAACGATGGCGCATCCAGGCCCAGCACGCAGATCACGCGGAACGGCACGTTGCGCAACGGCACCATGCCGCACACGCTGACGCCACCGGCCAGAAAAGCCTGATGGCCGGGTGTCGCCGCCAGGGTTTCGCGCAGGTAATCACGCAGGCAACGCCAGTCGACGGGCTCGGCAAAATCGGCATCGGCGGCACTTTCGGCCATTTGCGCCAACGTCTGGCGCAACATTTCCAGCACGCGCTCCTCGCCGCGCTCACTGGTTTGCGGCACCAGGCCGTCAAGCACGCGATTGAGCAGTTCCTGCCATTTTTGCGGCGTGTGCGGCTGACGCGCGACGGTGCGCCAGCCGCGCAGCAAATGCTGCACGCGCAACAACTGGCCAAACGCCACGGCACGATCGCCTTCGATGTCGGCCAGCGGCGCGCGGTTGCATACCAGCTCCGTGTCGTCAGCATCGCCGCCCAGGGCGTAGCCCAGCAGCACGCGTTCACGCCCGAAGGCCCAGCTGAATTCGGCATGCGCCGGAATGCCTTGCGCGGCGCGATCGGCGGCATCCTCGTCGCAGCAAATGCCGGCCGCCATGGCCGTCTCACGCAGGTCGTCCAGATCCATGTCAGCCAGTCCGCAACCGCGCGCCACGGCCGGCACGGCAACGATGTCGAGCACTTCATCCAGCCCCAGGCGCGAGGCCGGCAGGCTCAGCAAGGTTTCGAACAGGGCCGCCAATGCGTGCGCGCCGGTCACCGGCCGGTCGGCAATCGTCCATGGGATGCAACGCGTATCCGTGCGTTCGATGGCGCCGAACACGGCGTCCACGCACGGCGCGTATTTGCCCATGTCCGCCACCAGCACGGCCACGTCGCGCGGCTCCAGATCGGGATGGCGCTGAAACAGGTCCAGCAGCTGGTCGTGCAGCACTTCCACTTCACGCATGGGCGAATGGCACACGTTGACGCGCAGGGAATCGTCGGCCGGATCAGGCGCGGGCAGTCGGTCAGCGTCCGCGGCCGTGGCCAGTTCGATCACGTCGGCCTGCACGCGGTGCAGCAGGGTGTCACGCGCCGGCACGGCCCCATCGGCCAGGGTTTCGACATCCGGCTGCACCTCGTCGTAACCGAACACCTGGGCCACGAAATCGCGTCCCACGCCGCCCATCGACACCAGCAGCGGATTGGCAAAATCATTGAAAAAACTGCCATCCAGCGCCGTCGCGTGCGCGCGCTTGTCCCAGCGGCGCGGAATGTCGCCCCAATATTCGCGGCACGGCGTGGGCAAAAAGAAATGCATGTCGGCATGCCGTCCCAGCACGCCGAGAAAACGCAGCACGTCCGGCGACACGTTGATGCAGCCAAACGCGAACAGGCGCGCCGGCAAGCCCGGCGGACAAGGCGCGTCCTCGGCCGCGAAACGCGCCAGATAATCGCCCAGCAACCGGCTGCGCGACGGCACGTCCGTGGCCTGCGTCAACGCGCGCCACAGGCCGGCCTGGGCATCGGACGGCTCGTCGCCGTGTTGCCAGCCGTCCAGCAGATCGCGCCGATACGCTTGATAGCGCTCGAACAAATGCGCGACGTGCGCGGCCAGCTGGAAACGCCGCACCGGCTCGGTTTCGCCATCCAGCAATGCTGCCACGCCCGGTTCGTCCGCAGGAGGCTGCGCCAGCAGCGGCAACAGGCGCCAGCGCATGGCCTCGCGATCAAACGGCGAGCGATACGGCAACTGCGGCTGCCAGGCACGCAACGCGCGCCACACCATTTGCGCCGGCGCGATGAACTCCAGATTGGCGGCAATGCCGTGCTTTTCGGCCAAGCGCTGCACCAGCCAGCGCTGCAACCCCGCCTGCGGCACCAGAATGGTCTGCGGCGCCAGCAGATGCTCGGCATCCACGTGCGCCAGAAGGCCGGCCAACTGATCGGCCAGACGCTCGAGTTGCGTGTCGTAGTAAAGCTGAAACATGCCTGCTCCCTGTCAAGGCGACAAGCATGCCTCATTGGGGTCGCAGGAGGCGAGATGGCACACGACATGTGGCACGATACGCTTGCCAGCGAGGAACCAACGTGCCGAATGAAGCGTGGACAATCGAAGAAGTGGCGCTGATCGTGGCCGACTATCGGCGCATGGCGCTGATGGAGTTCATCGGCCAGCCTTACAACAAGGCTGAGCACAACAGGCAGCTGCAACAACACATCCAACGCGCCCACGGTTCCATCGAGCGCAAACACCAAAACATCAGTGCCGTTTTGCGCGACGCAGGCTGTTTCTACATCTCGGGCTACAAGCCCCTGGGCAACTATCAGCACTTGCTGGCCGAGGAGGTAACCAAACAATTGCTCAGCGATCCCGAGTTCGACCGCTGTGCTCTGCAAGCGGCACAGACGCCGTGGCAAACCCCCGCCCGCACCAGTTTTGACAATTTTCGAGTTGGCCCACCCTTGCCTAGCCCCCAACACATCGCCGATGGGCCCGCGTTCGTGCCGATCAAACGCGATTATCTGGAGCGCGAAGCGCACAATCGCCAACTCGGTGAGGCCGGCGAAACGCTTGTCGTTGATTTTGAACGCTTTCGGCTGCGTTAAAACGGCCTGGACACATTGGCCGAACGCGTGGAGCACGTCGCTCAAACCCGCGGTGACGGGTTGGGCTATGACGTTCTGTCATTCGACACCGACGGCAGCGAACGCTTCATCGAGGTCAAGACCACGGCGTTCGGCAAGGATCTGCCGTTCTACATGAGCCGCAACGAGGTGGATTTTTCGGTGCACGAAAGCGCGCGCTACCACTTGTATCGCCTGTTCGATTTTCGCAAGCAACCGCATATGTTCACGCTGAACGGCAATATGCACCGCAAGTTGCAGCTGGACCCTGTCAGCTACTTGGCACGCGTGTCCTAGGCCTGCCTCGAGTTACATGAGGCCATTGCTTAAATAAGGCACCGGCCCGCTCAACCGCGCGGCTTGCGGCGGCAAATAACCGCCCAAGTTATATCCCCATGCAAGCTCGTCCTTTTTTACCGCGCGCGCCAGCCCATACCATTTGCCCCCTATTTGGACGTCCAAACGGAGCATGGCATGAGCACGCAAGCCGTCGCCAACCAACTGGCCGCACTGCCTCTTCCGCCCGCCAAGGCGCGTCTTGCCGCCGAGCTGGTGCAAGGGCTGGACGGTGCATCCCTCACCTGGCTGAGCGGCTACATGGCCGGTGCCGCCGCGCAATTGCACGGCTTGCCGGCCGCGGTGCCGGCCGTGCCGGCCAACCAGACCGACACCCGCCTGACCATTCTTTACGGCAGCCAGACCGGCAATGCCAAGCGCGTGGCCGAAGGTCTGGCCGAGCAGGCACGGACCGCCGGCTTGACCGTCAACCTGGCGCGCGCCGACGCCTATCGCACCAGCGAGCTGAAAAAGGAACGCCTGCTGTACGTCGTCATCAGCACGCACAGCGTCGGCGACGCGATCGAGCCGCCGGACGATTCACGCGGCCTCATCGAGTTTCTGACCAGCAAGCGCGCGCCGAAACTGCCGGAGCTGCGCTACGCCGTGCTGGCGCTGGGCGACACCAGCTATCCCGACTTTTGCGGCATCGGCCGACAGGTCGACGAACGCCTGCAGGCACTCGGCGCCACACGCCTGTTCGCCCGCGGCGAAGCCGATGCGGACGTCGACAGCGTGGCCAAACCGTGGACCGAGCAAGCTCTGGCCAAGGCACGCGAAACCGCCGGCGCCACTGCCCAGCCGGTCGCGCGCACCAGCTCCGACGGCGTCGTCACCCCACTGCATCCCGCTTCGTCCGCGTGGTCGCGCCAGCGCCCGTTCACGGCCGAGGTGCTGGTCAACCAGCGCATCGTGGCCGACAACCACGGCAAGGACGTGCGCCACATCGAACTGTCGCTGGAAGGCAGCGGCATCACCTACCAGCCCGGCGACGCGCTGGGCGTGTGGCCGCGTCAGGCCGACGCGCTGGTCAACGCCGTGCTCGAAACGCTCAAGCTCGACGGCGACAGCAAGGTCGAGCACGACGGCGAAACACGCAACCTGCGTGAATGGCTGACGGCGCACCGCGAGCTGACGGCGCTGACCAAGCCATTCATCGCCGCCCACGCCGAACGCGGCAACCACGCCGACCTGGCCGCCCTGACGCAGCCCGAGGCGCGCGAACAGCTGGCCGAGCTGCTTGGCACGTACCAATTGCTCGACCTGGTGCGCCAATGGCCGGCCACCTGGACGGCGCAGGAACTGGTTTCCGCCTTGCGCCCGCTGGCGCCGCGCATGTATTCCATCGCCTCCAGCCAGGCGCAGGTCGGCGAGGAAGTGCATCTGACCGTCGCCTACGTGCACTACACGCACGACGACGAGGAACGCTGGGGCGCGGCCACGCATTACCTGCTGAACCTGGCCGAAGGCGACACCGCGCGCGTGTTCATCGACACCAACGACCGCTTCCGCCTGCCGGCCGACCCGGCGCGCGACGTGATCATGATCGGCCCCGGCACCGGCGTGGCGCCGTTCCGCGCGTTCGTGCAGCAGCGTCAGGAAGACGGCGCGACCGGCCGCCAGTGGCTGTTCTTCGGCAACCAGCACCGCCGCACCGATTTCCTGTATCAGCTGGAATGGCAGCAAGCCTTGCGCGACGACGCACTGACGCGGCTTTCGGTGGCCTTCTCACGCGACCAGGAACACAAGATCTACGTGCAGGACCGCCTGCGCGAAGCCGGTCGCGAAGTGTGGCAATGGCTGGACGGCGGCGCACAGCTGTACATCTGCGGCGACGCTGACCACATGGCGCCGGACGTGCATGCCGCCCTCGTCGACATCGTGGCCGAACACGGCGGCAAGTCGGCCGACGAGGCTGACGCGTGGCTCAGACAGCTCATGGCCGAAGGCCGCTACGCGCGCGACGTGTATTGATTCTTCACGGCCAATTCCCTCCCGCGGGCGATTGCGAAAAATTCGGGGCGACGCCCGCCTATCGATCGCCCGCAGGCGGCTCCTACATCGCAAAGCCAGGCATTCAGATTTATCCATCATGACCGACAAACTCTCCGCGCTCGAACACATCAAGGCCGACAGCCGCTACCTGCGCGGCACCATCGCCGAGGGTCTGGCCGATCCGCTGACCGGCGCCATCAGCGACCCCGACACCAAGCTGCTGAAATTCCACGGCAGCTACATGCAGGACAACCGCGACATCCGCGACGAGCGCCGCAAGCAGAAGCTGGAGCCGGACTACCAGTTCATGGTGCGCCTGCGCCTGCCCGGCGGCGTGCTGACCGCGCCGCAATGGCTGGCCATGGACGAGCTGGCCGAGCGCTACGCCGAACGCGGCCTGCGCATCACCACGCGCCAGACCTTCCAGTTCCACGGCATCCGCAAGGAACACCTGCGCGACATGATCCACGGCATCAACGACTGCGGATTGTCCACGCGCGCGGCCTGCGGCGACGACACCCGCAACGTCATCACCTCGGTCAACCCGGAAATCTCGTCCGTCTACGACGAAGTGTTCGGCTGGGCGCTGAAGCTCAAGGACCACGTGGCCACGCAAACCAGCGCCTACGAAGAGTTGTGGCTCAACGACGGCCCGGCCGATCCCGACGCGTGGAAAAAGGACGCCGAGCCGCTGTACGGCAAAGCGTACCTCAACCGCAAGTACAAGTTCGGCTTCGCCATTCCGCCCAACAACGACATCGACGTGTTCAACCAGGATTTCGGCCTGATCGCCATCATCGAGGACGGCAAACTGGCCGGCTTCAACATCGCGCCGGGGGGCTCGATGGGCACCACCGCCGGCGATCCGAGCACCTATCCGTCGCTGGGCGATTTGATCGGTTTTGTCACCCCCGACCAGCTGCTCGAAACGTGCTGGCAATCGATCGTGGTGCAAGGCACGTTCGGCGACCGCGGCGACCGCAAGCACGCGCGGCTCAAGTACACCATCGACCGCAACGGCGGCCTGCCGTGGTACCGCGACCAGCTGCAATCACGCCTGTCGTTCAAGCTTGCGCCGCCGCGGCCGTACCACTTCACCCACAACGGCGACCGCTTCGGCTGGGTGCAGGGCGAGCACGGCAAATGGCATCTCACACTGTCCATCCAGTCCGGCCGCCTGCTTGATGACGCCACGCAAAAACGCCGCACCGGCATGCGCGAAATCGCGCGCATCCACAAGGGCAATTTCCGCCTGACGTGCGACCAGAACGTTGTCATCGCCGGCGTGGACGAGGCCGACAAGGCCGCCATCGACGCACTGGCCGCGCAATACCAGCTGGACGAATACAAGACCGCCAGCGGCATCCGCAAGCACGCGATCTCCTGTGTGGCGCTGCCCACCTGCGGCCTGGCCATGGCCGAATCCGAGCGTTACCTGCCGACCATCCTGACCAAGATGGAAGTCCTGCTGGCCAAGTACGACCTGCTGCAAGAGGACATCCATTTCCGCATGTCCGGCTGCCCCAACGGCTGCTCGCGTCCGTACATCAGCGAAATCGCCCTGGTCGGCCGCGCCATCGGCCGCTACGACTTGCGCCTGGGCGGCGACCACGCCGGCGAGCGCTTGAATGCCGTGTATCTGGAAAACACCGACGAGGAACACATCCTCACCGCGCTGGATGAGCTGTTTGGCCGCTTTGCCGCCGAGCGTGAGCCTGGGGAACACTTCGGCGACTTCATCGCCCGTGTCGGCGTGGTTGTCCCGCCGGCGCGGCGCCCTGCCTTGGAGTATGCGTGATGAATCAGTCTGCACTCGCCATCGATACCGATCAGGCCACTGATTTTTCCCGCCAGCTGGCCGATCTCGATGCCGGCGCGCGCGTGGATTGGGCCTTGGCCAACCTGCCCGGTCCGCATGTGCTGTCGTCGAGCTTCGGCGCGCAATCGGCCGTGATGCTGCATCTGGTGACGCAGCGTGCGCCGAACATTCCGGTCATCGTCATCGACACCGGCTACCTGTTTCCCGAAACCTACCAGTTCATCGACGAGCTGACCGAACGGCTCAAGCTCAACCTGCACATCGCACGTCCCAGCCTGAGCCCGGCATGGCTGGAAAAGCGCTACGGCAAACTGTGGGAGCAAGGCGAAGACGGCCTGTCGCGCTACAACCATCTGGCCAAGGTCGAACCGATGCAGCGCATCCTGGACGAACTGCAGGCGGTCACCTGGTTTGCCGGCCTGCGCCGCGACCAGTCGGCCAGCCGCGCGCACACGCCGTTTGTGCAGCAACGCAACGGGCGCTGGAAAATCCATCCCGTCGCCGACTGGAGCGACCGTGACGTGGGCCTGTACCTCAAGCAGCACGACCTGCCGTGGCACCCGCTGTGGGACGAAGGCTACGTGTCGATCGGCGACGTTCACACCACGCGCCGCTGGCACCCGGGCATGAGCGACGAGGAAACGCGCTTTTTCGGCATCAAGCGCGAGTGCGGATTGCACCTGGAAGTGTGAACAACGCTTCCGGCTCGTCACGGGCACGAAAAAACGGACCGGCGCAAACCGGTCCGTTTTTTCGTGGTGCGCGGGAATCAGGCCGCGATGATGTTCGGCATGTCTTCCTGCAGCGCATGCCATGTCGGCGCCTTGGGCCAGGTCGGATCGGCATCGCCGTTCAACGCGGCTTGCAGGTCGCGGCGGTCGAGATGCGGTGCCAGCTGTTCGACCAGATCCAGCGTGTAGCTGCGCAGGATGCGGTCACGGCGCAGCACCAGCCAGGTGGTGCACACCGGCAGCAGGTGGCTGGCGTCGAGCACGACGAGGTCACGGCTGTCTTCCGGACGAATGGCCATCTCGGCCAGGATGCCCACGCCGAGGCCGGCGCGCACATAGGTCTTGATGAGGTCGGCGTCGCTGGACGTGCACGCGAAGCGCGGTTGCAGGCCGGCATTGAGGAATGCCTGGCGCAGCGACGATTCGGGGCGCAGCGAGGAGTCGTAGCTCACCAGCGGCTGGCCGGCGAGATCGCCGAGGCGCAGCTTGCGGTTGAGCGAAGCCAGCGGATGCTTGCGCGGCACGACCACGGTGCGGCGCCAGCTGTATAGCGGCACGGACAGGCCGCCCAACGGCGCCGGACCACTGCTGCTGATGATGGCAAGATCGGCCTGGCCATTGGCGAACAAGCTCTGGACCTGGGCGTCACCGTGCGGACGCAGGTGCAGGCTGACCAGCGGATGCTTCTGCCGGAACTGCGCAATGGACGAAGGCAGCACGAAACGTGCCTGGGTATGGGTCGTCAGCAGGACCAGTTCGCCATGGACGTCGCCACGCAAGTTGGCGGCCAGCGAACGAATGGAACGCGACTGATCGAGGATGATGCGTGCGCGCGAGATCACCTTTTGCCCGGCGGGCGTGATCGCGCTGAGGCTCTTGCCCTTGCGCGCAAACAACTGGAATCCGAGTTCGCCTTCGAGCTGCTTGAGTTGCTTGCTCACACCCGGCTGGGTGGCATGGATGCGCTCGGCGGCAAGAGTGATGTTGAGACCGGAATCTGCGATCGCAACGATGTAACGCAACTGGGTGAGAGTCATGATGTCCGTTCCCGATGTGATTGATGGTGATGGCGAGTGGTAAGCGAAGTGGTATGCCAGCAGTAGCAATTAAACGTAAGCGTGTTCGTAATCATGCATTTCATAAGGTTTTCCTCGTTGTAGGCAGGCTTCATGCCTGTCATGAGTTTCGAACATAACAGCATTTTTTCAGGCCGTCCAGCCTTGTTTTTCAGCCATCTAGCCGTCCAAACGGCGTCTCGATAATACCAGTGGCCTGAAAACGCCATTCCGGCGCGGTATATCGGCAAAGCCACCCATCATTTCACGAGGGGCGACGCGATAACTAAGGTGGATGCCACTTCCCACCTTGCCGTCTTCGCAAAGGCCCGTTCGCTGCCATGAAGCTGTTCCCCCTGTTTGCCAACCTGACTGATTGCACGGTCCTCGTGGTCGGCGGCGGCGTGGTGGCCTCGCGCAAGGTGGCTCACCTCGTCGAGACCGGCGCCAGGGTGCGCGTGGCGGCACCGCAACTGACCGCGTCCCTGGCGCAACTGGCACAGTCCGGACACATCACCCATCTGGACGGCGCGTTCCGCTCGAGCTGGCTGGATGACGTGTGGCTGGTGGTCGCCGCCACGAACGATCAGGCGTTGAACGCCGAAGTCGCCCGGCACGCGCAAGCCCGCCGCATTCTTTTCAATGTGGTCGACGATGCCAGCCTTTCGCGTTTTCACGTGCCGGCGCGGTTGCAGCGCGGTCCGCTGACGGTGGCCATTTCTTCCGGCGGCCACGCACCGGCATTGGCGCGCCACGTGCGCAGCCAGTTCGAGGCACACCTCGACCCCGTGCTTGGCCCGCTCACCGAATTGGCCGCGCGGCATCGCGAACGCATCCGCACGGCCATCCCCGACCTGCACGCGCGCCGCCGGTTTTACGATGCGCTGTTGCAAAGTCCCGTGGCCACCGCCCTGCGCGAAGCGCGACCGGAAGACGCCGAACAGGCACTGACCGCCGCACTTGCCGCACCGCAAGCGCCAGCACACGGTCGCGTCAGCCTGGTTGGAGCCGGCCCCGGCGATCCCGATCTTCTGACCATCAAGGCATTGCGCGCGCTCGAACACGCCGACGTCGTCGTGCACGACCGCCTGGTCGCTCCGGCCATATTGGAGCTGGCCCGCCGCGACGCGCAGTTCATCGACGTCGGCAAGCGCCTCGGCGAGGATCACGAAGCCACGCAGGCGCGCATCCATCACCTGCTGGTCGAACACGCCCTGGCCGGACGCTACGTGGTGCGCCTGAAAGGCGGCGATCCGCTGGTCTTCGGCCGTGGCGGCGAAGAACTGGAATACCTGCAGGCCCACGGCGTCGCCTACGACGTCATCCCCGGCATCACCGCCGCCGTGGCGGCCAGTGCCTGCACCGGCACGCCGCTGACCCAGCGCGGCTACGCCTCGTCATTCACGCTCACGACCACCCATCGTGCCACCGACATGACGCCGCAAGACTGGCAGGTCCTGGCCCAGTCGCACCAGACGTTGGCCATCTATATGGCCGTCACCCAATTGGACGAGTTGCCGCGTCAACTCATCGCGCACGGACGCGCTCCACACACACCGTTTGCGCTCGTCGAAAACGCCAGCCGGCCCGGGCAACGTCTCGTCACCGGCCGCCTCGACGAACTCAGCACGCTGGCCCGCCAGCACCGCATCCACTCGCCGGCATTGCTCATTGTCGGCGAAGTGGCCGCACTCGCACCGCGCCTGGCCTGGTTCGGCCGATGTATCCACGGCGCCGCAGCACTCGCTCCGGCCGCCTGACTCCGCTCCATCCATTTCAATCAAACCAGAGGAAACCACCATGAGTCTGCAACTCGGGCAAGTCGCCCCCAACTTCACCGCCGACACCACCGCCGGCCAGATCACGTTCCACGATTTCGCCAAGGGCCAGTGGAAAGTGCTGTTCTCGCATCCCAAGGACTTCACCCCGATCTGCACCACCGAATTCGCGCAGTTCACCCGCCGCAGCAAGGAATTCGAAAAGCGCAACGCGCAGCTGATCGGCCTGTCGGTCGACTCCGTCGAGTCGCACGAAGGCTGGAAGAAGGACATCCAGGACGTCGCCGGCGGCACCGAAGTGCCGTTCCCGATCATCGCCGACCCGGACCTGGCCATCGCCAAGGAATACGGCATGTTCCATCCCGAGGCCGATGCGCTGGTGACGGTGCGTTCGGTGTTCCTGATCGACCCGAACAACAAGGCCCGCGTCATCCTCACCTACCCGCCGTCCATCGGCCGCAATGTGGACGAAATCCTGCGCTCGCTGGACGCGCTGCAGCAGTCGGACAAGCAGGGCGTGTCGATCCCGGTCGACTGGCAGCCGGGCGACAAGGTCGTCGTCTCGCCGAAGCTGTCCGACGCCGACGTCGAGGCCAAGTATCCGGGCCAGGTCACCAAGGTGAAGGATTACCTGCGCTTCGTGCCGGCCGCCTGAGGCCGCTTGCGCACCGCCGGATGCCTCGGCATCCGGCCATCCATGGCGCCCCGGCTTGCGATACATCAAGCCGGGGTGTTGCTGTTTGTTCGATGATCCACTTTTCGAGGAAAGGTTCGACATGTCCATCCGCGCCGATTTTGCCGCCACCATTGGCCACACCCCGTTGATCCGCCTGCGCCAGGCCAGCGCGGCGACCGGCTGCGAGATCCTCGCCAAAGCGGAATTCCTCAATCCCGGCGGCTCCATCAAGGACCGCACGGCGCTGGGCCTGCTGGACGACGCCGAGCGGCGCGGCCTGATCAAGTCCGGCACCACGCTCATCGAGGGCACCGCCGGCAACACCGGCATCGGCCTGGCGCTGGTCGGCGCCAGCCGCGGCTATCGCACCATCATCGTCATGCCGGAAACCCAAAGCGCGGAAAAGATCGACGCCCTGCGCCTGACCGGCGCCGACGTGCGCCTGGTGCCGGCCGCCAAGTTCGCCGACCCCAACCACTACGTGCACCAGGCCGAGCGCCTGCGCGACGCCATGAATGCCGAAAACCCCGGCAGCGCCTGGTTTGCCAACCAGTTCGACAACACCGCCAACCGCGACGTGCACGAAAAGACCACCGGCCCGGAAATCTGGGACGACGTGGACGGCCATATCGACGGCTTCGTGTGCTCGGCCGGCACCGGCGGCAGCCTTGCCGGCATCGCGCGCGCGTTGAAGGCGCGCAACTCCAAGGTGCACACCGCGCTGGCCGATCCGGCCGGTTCCGCGCTGGCGCACTTCATCAACCACGGCGAACTCAAGGCCGACGGCAATTCCATCAGCGAAGGCATTGGTTCAAGCCGCATCACGGCCAACTTCAAGGACGCGCCGATCGACCACGCCTGGTCGATCCCCGACACCGAATCCATTCCGCTGCTGCACGACCTGCTGGTCAACGAAGGCCTGAACGTCGGCGGTTCCAGTGGCGTCAACATTGCCGGCGCCATCCGCCTGGCGCGCGAACTCGGCCCCGGCCACACCATCGTCACCCTGTTGGCCGACTCGGGCACGCGCTACCAGCGCAAAATCTTCAACCCCGCATTTTTGCGCAGCAAGGACATTCCCGTGCCCGCATGGCTGGATCGCGCCTTCCCGTCCAACCGCTGAAATCCGCCGCGGCTTTTTTGTAGGAGCGCGCCCGCACGCAATGGCCAGATGCGTATCCGTAGCTTGTCATCGCGGGCGCCATCCGCCCCCACAAAACGCCAAACCCGACGTAGGAGCCTGCCTGCAGGCGACCGGCGCAAATTTGAATCCTGCGTCCGATCCATCGCGCGCAGGCGCGCTCCTACCATTGCAGACGCGTAATTCGGGGCCAAAACCGCGATGGCTGGCGTCCCCAAGCCGGTTCTGTCTATCGCGCGCAAGCCGATACACTGTCGGCATGAACGCAACCCGCCTTGTCCTCATCCGCCCCGACGACTGGCACCTGCACCTGCGCGACGGCGCCCTGCTGGCGGCCGTCGCGCCAGCCAGCGCGCGCCAGTTCGGCCGCGCCATCGTCATGCCCAACCTCAAGCCGCCAGTCACCACCGTGGCCCTGGCGCGCGCCTATCGCGAGCGCATTCTCGCCTCGCTGCCGGAAGGTTCGACATTCGAACCGCTGATGACGCTGTACCTCACCGAAGCCACCACGCCCGCCGATATCGCGGCCGCCGCGGCCAGCGGTTTCGTCAAGGCCGTCAAGTATTACCCGGCCGGCGCGACGACCAACTCCAGCAACGGCGTGACCGATCTCACGCGCGTCCACCCGGTACTCGAAGCCATGCAAAAGCACAACCTGGTGCTGTGCATGCATGGCGAAGTGACCGATCCGTCCGTCGACATCTTCGACCGCGAAGCCGTCTTCATCGAACGCCATCTGCAACAACTGCGACGCGATTTTCCAGCCCTGCGCATGGTGCTCGAACACATCACCACGGCCGACGGCGCCACCTTCGTGAAGGATGCGCCGGCCAACGTCGGCGCCACCATCACGCCGCAACACCTGCTGATGAACCGCAACGCCATCTTCGCCGGCGGCCTGCGCCCGCACCATTACTGCCTGCCGGTGCTCAAGCGCGAAAAACACCGCCAGGCACTGGTCGCGGCCGCCACCAGCGGTGACACGCACTTTTTCCTCGGCACCGACAGCGCGCCACATCCGCGCCACGCCAAGGAAAGTACCTGCGGCTGCGCCGGCATCTATTCGGCCCATGCGGCCATCGAGCTGTACGCCGAAGCCTTCGAAGCCGCCGGCGCACTGGACAAGCTGGAAGGCTTCGCCAGCTTCCACGGTGCCGATTTCTACGGCCTGCCGCGCAACACCGACACCATCACGCTGCAAAAAACGCCATGGCGCGTGCCGGACGAAGTCGATTTCGGCGGCACGCCCGGCGTGCCGCTGCGCGCCGGCGAAACCATCGCCTGGAAACTGGCCGGCTGACGCGGTGGTTGCGCATGCCATAGCCGAGCATGTACGCCGGTTCGTCGCTGACGACAAGATCGTCGGCATTGCCGTAGACAAACTCAAGCGCGGTGACGTGGCTGATTGGCGCAAGCGTATGGAGCGAAAGCCTGTAGCTCGCCCGAAATGTGACAAACACTACCGCAACGACGCTCCTTTGCACCATTCAGGGTTGCGACGCAAGTTCCTCGGCCACAGGCTAAACCCGCCTCACCAGTGCATTGCCCATAGTCAACCGCATGGCACTGCGTACCTAAGCGCACAGGTCGCCGCGTGATGCCGCCTGCGGCACAATGGCCCGCATTGTGCACACATCCACCCGCATCCTGCCGGGTGACTTGGGGACCCTTGCATGACCGCACTGCAAAATCTGCTCGACACATTCCGCGCTACCGCCCACACCGAGCGCGAGAAAGGCACCTATTTCGAGCGTCTGGTCAAAACCTACCTGCTGAACGAACCGTATTACCGCGACCTGTACGTGGGCAAAGTCTGGCTGTGGGAAGCGTGGCGTAGTGAGGCGGCCAAACGCGGCATGGGTGATGTCGGGCCCGACGCCGGTATCGACCTGGTGGCCGAAACGGCTACCGGCGAATTGCATGCGATCCAGGCCAAGTTCTACGACGAGGATGCGCAGCTCACCCTGAAAGACCTCTCCACCTTTCTGACCGCTGCCGGCAAAAAATGCTACAGCCACGGCCTGATCTTTCTCACCACCAGCCACGGCACCGCCAACCTGCGCAACGCACTGCAAGGCCAGAAGACGCCCATCAGCCTCGTCACCCTGCATGACCTTGCAGCCAGCCAAATCAACTGGGCCACCTATCAGCCCGACACCTCGCCAGTGCTGCGTCCGCAGAAAACCCTGCGGCCGCACCAGCAATACGCGCTGACGGCCGTGAAGACGGGATTGGCCAGCGCCGGGCGCGGCAAGCTCATCATGGCCTGTGGCACCGGCAAGACCTTCACCGCACTCAAGATCGCCGAACAACTGGCGGGTGCCGGCGGTCGCGTGCTGTTTTTGGTGCCAAGCCTGGCGTTGCTGTCGCAAGCCCTGACCGAATGGACCCAGGAATCAGCCACACCGCTGCACAGCTACGCCGTGTGCTCGGACTCGGACGTGGGCAAGAAACGCAGTGACGGCGATTTCGCCATGCTCGCCCACGAGTTGCAATATCCGGCCACCACCGAAGCCAAGCACCTGGCCGCCGAAATCGCCACGCGGCACGACGGCCAGCACCTGGACGTGGTGTTTTCCACCTACCACTCCATCGACGTCATCAGCCGCGCGCAGCAAGACCACGGCCTGGCCAACTTCGACCTCATTTTGTGCGACGAAGCCCACCGCACCACTGGCGCCACTTTTGCCGGCGAAGATGAAAGCCATTTCGTGAAGGTCCACGACGCCACCTTCATCAAGGCGGACAAGCGCCTGTACATGACGGCCACGCCACGCATCTACTCCGAACACGCCAAGGCCAGCGCCAGCCGCGATGACGTGGTGCTGGCGTCGATGGACGACCCGGCGGTCTACGGCAAAACGCTGTACACGCTGAGCTTCTCCGAGGCCGTCCGGCGCGGCCTGCTGTCCGACTACAAGGTCATCGTGCTGGCGGTGGAAGAAACTGCCATCAACCGCCGCCTGCAACGGCTCTTGGCCAGCGCCGACAACGATTTGAAGATGGACGATGCCGCGCGCATCGTCGGCTGTTGGAAGGCACTCTCCAAGCAGGGTCTCACCCACGACCTTGCCGACGACGGCCACCCCATGCAGCGCGCCGTTGCCTTTTGCCACGTCATCGAGGCCAAAAAAGGCGCCAAGACGCACAAGGTCGGTTCCAAGAACATCGCGCACATGTTCCAGGCCGTGGTAGAGGAATACCAGCGCACGGCCGCCGAGGAAGGCAGCGACGAGGAAATCGCCGCCACACTGGTCTGCGAAGCCGCGCATGTGGACGGCAGCATGAACGCCAGCGAGAAGGAGACCAAGCTCGATTGGCTGAAAGCCGAGCCGCCGGCCGACACCTGCCGCATTCTGTCCAACGTGCGTTGCCTGTCCGAAGGCGTGGACGTGCCGGCACTGGATGCCGTGCTGTTCCTCACCCCGCGCAGCTCGCAGGTGGACGTGGTGCAGGCGGTGGGCCGCGTGATGCGCAAGGCGCCCGGCAAGCAGCGCGGCTACATCATCCTGCCAGTGGTGATCCCAGCCGGCAAGGAACCGCACGAGGCACTGAACGACAACGTCACCTACAAGGTGGTATGGCAAGTGTTGCAGGCGCTGCGTTCGCACGATGACCGCTTCGATGCGATGGTCAACAAGCTCGACCTCATCGGCAAGGACACCAGCAAGATGGAAGTCATTGCCGTCACCGACAAGGTGCAAAAGCGTGCCGCCAACCTGCGCAAAAGCAAGCAGCAGCGACAGGCTGCCAAGGCCCGCGGCAACCACGCCATCGGTCAGGCCGTGGCCGATGACTACACGCCCGAGCAACAGGAAATCGAGTTCCAGATCGGCGAAATCGAGAAAGCCATCTACGCAAAATTGGTGCAGAAGGTTGGCAACCGCCACCACTGGGAAGAATGGGCGGCGGACATCGCCAAGATCGCCAACACCCACATCGACCGCATCAAGGCCATCCTCGAAAACCCGGCCAACAAGAAGGAACGCAAGGCCTTCGACGAATTCGCCGCGGAACTGCGCGATGACCTGAACGATGAAATCACCGATGCCGAGATCATCGAGATGCTGGCCCAGCACCTCGTCACCCAGCCAGTGTTTGAGGCGCTGTTCGACCATTACGACTTCGCCAAACAGAATCCCATGTCCCGCGCCATGCAAAAGGTGCTGGACACACTGGAGGAACACCACCTCGGCAAGGAAGCCGACACCCTCACACGGTTCTACGAAAGCGTGAAGCTGCGCGCCGAAGGCATCACCTCAGCCTCCGGCAAGCAGAAGATCATCAAGGAGCTGTACGACAAGTTCTTCAACGGCGCCTTCCCGGAGCTGTCCAAACGCCTCGGCATCGTCTACACGCCGGTGGAAGTGGTCGACTTCATCATCAAAAGCGTTGAGGACGTGCTGCGCGACGAGTTCGGCACCTCTTTGGGCAACCAGGGCGTGCACATCCTCGACCCGTTCACCGGCACGGGCACCTTCATCACCCGCCTGCTGCAATCGGGCTTCATCGCGCGCGACCAGCTCGCCTACAAGTACCAGCACGAAATCCACGCCAACGAGCTGGTGCTGCTGGCCTACTACATCGCCAGCATCAATATCGAAACCGCCTACCACGACCTCATGCACCCGCCGGGCGAGGAACAGAAGATCGACGCCGGTGCCTACGCGCCGTTCCCCGGCATTTGCCTCACCGATACCTTCCAGATGTACGAGAAGGATGACTTGGTGGATGCGCTGCTGGTGGACAACAGCGCGCGGCGTAAGCGGCAGAAGAAGCTGGATATCCGGGTGATCATGGCGAACCCGCCGTATTCCATCGGGCAGGGCAGCGAGAACGACAACAACCAGAACGTCGAGTATCCCAAGCTCGACGAAAACATCCGCCAAACCTACGCGGCGCGTTCAACCGCGACGCTGGCCCGTGGCCTTTACGACCCTTATATACGCGCCATTCGATGGGCTAGCGATCGTATCGGCAGCCAAGGTGTAATTGGATTTGTCACCAACGCAGGTTGGCTCGACACAACAACTGCTGACGGCATGCGGCAGTGCCTTGCCGAGGCGTTCTCCAATATCTACGTGTTCCACTTACGCGGCGATCAGCGCACCAGCGGTGAGACCTCGCGCAGGGAGGGCGGCAAGATATTCGGAAGCGGCAGCCGCGCACCCATCGCCATCTCCGTGCTGGTGAAGAACCCACACGCGAAGCAGCACGGGCAAATCCGTTTCCATGACATCGGCGACTACCTGTCGCAAGAAGAGAAGCTTGCCACTGTCGCCGCTTTCGGCTCCATCAATGGCATTGCCAAGGCGGACGGCTGGCAGGCCATCACGCCAGACGCGCATGGCGATTGGCTGCGCCAGCGCGATGACAGCTTCGGCGAGTTCATGGTGTTGGGCGACAAGAAGGGCAACGGCCCGGCCGTGTTCGATAACTTCTCGCTAGGGGTGGTCACCAACCGCGATGCGTGGGCCTACAACGCCAGCAAAAAGGCAGTCGCCGACAACATGGCGTGGATGATCAAGTTCTATGACGAGGAGGTGAAACGTTTTGGTGCCGCGCACGGAGGCTCGGATAACAAACAGCGCGCCAAGGTGGTAGACGGCTTCATCAACACCGATGCGACGCACATCAGTTGGACACGAGCACTCAAGCAAGAGCTCGTAAAGGGCCACACATTCGATTTCGATCCGACCTGTGTTACCACCGGCTTGTATCGGCCGTTCACCAAACAGTGGTTGTACTTCAATCGTCGTTTCAACGAGATGGTTTACCAGATGCCGCGGGTTTTCCCGACGGCTGATTTGCCAAACGTCGCGATCATGACCACGGCGAATGGGGCAAATCGTTTCAGCGCCGTCATAAGTTCGGTATTACCAGACCTGAACAGCATGGCCGCTGGCGCACAGTGCTTCCCGCTTTACCTCTACGACGAGCCTGAGTCAGCCGACACCGCCGCCCCGCAATCCGGTCTGTTCGACTCGCCCGCGGCCAAGCCTGCCACGCGCAAGCGCCACGACGCCATCACCGATGCCGGCCTCGCGCATTTCGCTTCCGCCTACCCAGGCGAAAGAATCAGCAAGGAAGACCTGTTCTATTACATCTACGGCCTGCTGCACTCGCCCGACTACCGCGCGCGCTACGCCGATAACCTCGCCAAGGAACTGCCGCGCATCCCGCGCGTGAAGACGGCGGCGGACTTCTGGGCGTTCTCCAAGGCCGGCCGTGCGCTGGCCGACCTGCACCTCAACTACGAAACCGTGGCTGCGTACACCGGCGTCACCGTCACCGGCCCGAACGGCACGACGCTGACCGTGACGCCCAAGGGCATTGCCGCAGGCTCGCTCGCCGATGAAGCCGCCACGTTCCGCGTCGAAAAGATGAAGGTACCGAAATCCGGCAAGGCCAAGGACTTGACGCGCCTCATCTACAACGCCCACCTCACCGTCACCGGCATCCCGCCGGAAGCCTACGACTACGTCGTCAACGGCAAACCCGCACTGGACTGGGTGATCGAACGCCAGCGCGTCAAAACTGATAAGGCAAGCCACATCGTCAACGACGCCAACGCCTGGGCCACGGAAACCATGCACAACCCGCGCTACCCGCTGGAACTCTTCCTGCGCGTCATCACCGTCAGCCTCGAAACCATGAAGCTCGTCCGCGCCCTGCCTAAACTCGATATCCGTACCGACGGCTAACCTTCACCTCCTCGGTACCGACACACGCTGAATGAAACTGGGAGCTTTTCCCATGCCTTTGATCCCCTTACCTGGTTGGAATGCCCGTGGTGTACTGCCTCCATGCGACCCCATCTCGCAAACCAGCGCCAATCGTTCACCGTACGCGGTGTCGCTCATCGATCTGGTGACACGGTTTGCAGATACCTCGCAGCGGCAGGCCATTCTCCAAGGCCTGCTCGACTACCGTGCTGCGTTGCATGAACTGGGGCTTGTTGAAGGGTTTCAATGGCTGGACGGCAGCTTTACCGAACATGTCGAGCTGATCGAACAGAGGGCTCCCAACGACGTCGATGTGGTCACTTTCGTGCATCGGCCTCAAAAACCACTTCCGACTCGCCTGCCCAAGATTCTGACCGATCACGACTTCGTGAAACATCAATACCGTGTCGACAGCTATTTCGTGGAATTGGACGAGCTGGCCCCTCACGCCCTTGTGCAACAGACAGCGTATTGGTACAGCATGTGGTCGCACCGGCGCAACGAGGAATGGAAGGGTTTCCTGGAGCTGAACCTCGACCCGCTGGAAGATGGCGAAGCTTCCCAAGTTCTTGCACAATACGTATCGGAAAGAGGAGCCACGTCATGAACACGACACAGCGTGCGCAACTCGTTGCGGAGAAGGGGTTTCTGGAGGCACAGCTAGCGTCCCTGTCAGCCGGCGCCCTATTGACGCGCGGCAGCATGGAATCGCGCCTGCGTCAGGTCGAAGAAAGCCTGAATAGCCTTCCAGGACTCGGTTTCGAGCCTGCACGAGCGTACTTGACGTTCAAAGGCAAGCCAGTATCAGGAACCCACGGCGTCGCGGCCGAGTTTGGTTCCAAAGCGGTGAACGCGTTCGTGGACGCCGTGGCCGCTGTCGCGGCTTCCTGCCAGACCACGCTCAGGAACATGGGGCCAATCCCACACCGTGGCGAGAACCAACTCCTCATTACAGACATAGCCCGAGGCTCATTCGGCTTCGAGCTGGAAGAACGCGGGAACGGGCAACTCCCGTTGATGGACGAATCGCCAGTCAAGACAGCACTGGAACGCACTCGTGTGCTGCTTCAAAACTCGGCCGAAGGCAACGACGAGGGGCTTGCCGATGCCGCGGACGGGCTCGATCGTCGTGCATTGAAGAGCTTGCACAAATTCGTCTCCACGCTAGTCGAAGACGATGCTCTTTGTGCACTCCAACTGGGTGACGAGCTGTTTCGGTTCGCGGACATGGGACAGGTTCGGCACAGTTTCGAGCGACTAAGCGATGACAACGTCCATGAAGAAAAGCGGACCTTGTCCGGCCGATTCAACGGGATGATTCCCGTGCGTAGGACATTCGAGTTCCAGGCAGCCAATGGCGAAGTGCTGGTGGGCCGCGCAGGCGATGCGGTAACAACCCCCGACTCAATCAATGACCACCTTCACGAAAAGGTGGAAGCCAAGTTCCAAGTCACTCGGATCGGACAGGGTCGGCCGCGCTATGTGCTCCTGGAGCTGCCGCAGTGGGATCGAGAAGAATCGGACGAATTGAACACTCCACCCGAATCAAGTTCCGACTGACACTTCCAGGCCATCGGTACGGGCCATCGGTTGAGTTGGTGGCCAATTTGGTGCGCGTCCAAAGTAGGTCGCATGGTTCCGGGCGCGCCCACGTCTCGCGCTTTCACGCAGCACGTGTGCTCAAAAGATGCTGGTAAATCACCCGGTTTAAGCAATCTTTAGGCAACGCACACAAAAACGCCACCGCGAAGGTGGCGTATGTCACTGATTTCAGTGGTGGGCGGTACAAGGATCGAACTTGTGACCCCTACCATGTCAAGGTAGTGCTCTACCGCTGAGCTAACCGCCCGAAGGAGCCGCGTATGCTAGCAGGCTCGATGGCGCTTCACAATAGGCAGGCGCCTCAACCGGTGACGATGCGATAGCACGGCACGTAAGCCGCACCGCCCGGCAGCTTCATGCGGTCTTGCGCCACGAATGCCTTGAGCATTTCGTCCAGCGCCTGCATGACTTCCGCATCACCGTCGATCTGGAATGGGCCGTGCTGCTCGATGGCGCGCATGCCCGCTTCCTTGACGTTGCCGGCCACGATGCCGGAAAACGCGCGGCGCAGGTCGGCGGCCAGCTCGTCGCGCGGCCGGCCACGATGCAGGTTGAGGCCGGCCATGGCTTCATGCGACGGTTCGAACGGCTGCTGGAACGCGTACGGAATGTTCAGGCCCCAGTTGAAGTAGAACGCGTCCTTCGTATCCAGGCGATTGTTGCGCACCTTGTCGATGCCGCGCGCCATGGCTCGTGCCACGGCCCTCGGGTCATCGATGATGATCTGGTAGTACGCGGCGACGCCTTCGCCCAGCGCCAGACGCAGAAAACGGTCGATCTGCTCGAAGTAGTCGGCCGATTCCTTCGGGCCGGTCAGGATCAGCGGGAACGGAATGCCGGCGTTGGCCGGGTTGAGCAGGATGCCCAGCAGGTACAGGATTTCTTCGCAGGTACCGACACCGCCGGGGAACACGATGATGCCGTGCCCCATGCGCACAAACGCCTCCAGGCGCTTTTCGATGTCCGGCATGATGACCAGGTGGTTGACGATGGGATTGGGCGACTCGGCCGCGATGATGCCCGGCTCGGTGATGCCGATGTAGCGGTTGTGGCGGCGGCGCTGCTTGGCGTGTGCGATGGTCGCGCCCTTCATCGGGCCTTTCATGGCGCCGGGGCCGCAGCCCGTGCACACGTCCATCATGCGCAGGCCGAGCTGATAGCCCACATCCTTGGTGTAGTCGTATTCGTTGCGCGAAATAGAGTGACCGCCCCAGCACACCACCAGACACGGATCGACATGCGGCACGAGCATGCGCGCGTTGCGCAAAATCTCGAACACGGTGTGGGTAAGGCCCGAGGAATCGTCCAGCTTGAAACCACCGCGCTCGAGCGTGGTGGCAACATAGACGATGTCGCGCACCACGGCCATCAGCAGCTCATTGATGCCGCGGATGAGCTTGCCGTCGACAAAGGCTTGCGCCGGCGCGTTGGTCACTTCGATCTTGATGCCGCGGTCTTGCTGCAACACCTGGATGTCAAAATCGGGATATTGACCGAGCATGCCGCGCGGATCGTCGCTCAGGCTGCCGGAGGTGAGCACGGCCAGCGCGCAACGGCGCAGCAAGGCGTGCAGGCCCGAATCGCTGGCATCGCGCAAGCGGGTGACCTCGTCGCGCGAAAGCACGTCCAGGCTGCCGCCGGCCGGCGAAAAACGGGTGGTGACGACCGCCGGGGTCGCGTCTTCGGATCCAATCAAGGCATTCATCAAAACGTTGTTTCTCCTGTTGCCCAACACGTGCTGCATGGGCCGAAGTTTGAGCTTAGCACCGCCCGCACGCGCGTCGGTGTCCCCCACAAAAAAGCCGGCGCCCCTTGCGGAACGCCGGCCAAAGTTTGTCGATCAAGCGTCGATCAGAACTTGTAGCGCA
>DASVGR010000125.1:0-13282 GCA_036379395.1 Rhodanobacteraceae bacterium
GTCACGCGTTGACGACGGGCTTGCCGGAATGGCGTGCACATGCCACTCCGCCTTCTGCCGCCGTCGGCCCGCAACGACCGGCGCCACCGGATTTGTCGCCCTCATGAACCAGACGCGCTCGTTTTTGCTTCTTGCGTTGGCTTTTGTCGCCTATCTGCTGTTCAACCAGTGGATGAACGATTACCACCGCCCCAAGACGCCGCCACCGGCTCCGGCCGCCGTGGCCAGCGCGACGACAGCGTCATCCCCGGAGGCTGCGGGCGTGCCGACGGCCCCGGCCAACGCCGGTTCCTCCAGTGCACCGACCGACGCCGCCGCCACCGGCAAAGTGCCGGCGGTCGCCACGGCAGCTGCCGCGCCGGGACAGCTCATTCACGTCAAGACCGACGTGCTGGAACTGGCCATCGACACGCGCGGCGGCACGCTGGTGCGCTCGCATCTGCTCAAGTACCCCGAAACCTATGGTTCCAAGGACAAGGTGCAACTGCTGAACAATCAGCCGGCGCACTTGTATGAAGCGCAAAGCGGCCTGATCGGCGCCGATGGCGCGGCCGCGCCGAACCACACCACGCTGTTCACGACGAACAAGACGGACTACACGCTGGCGCCAGGACAAAAAAGCCTCACGGTCGATTTGACCTGGACCGGTCCGGCCGGCGTCAAAGTGGTGAAGAGCTACACCTTCACGCGCGGCAGCTACGCCGTGGCCCTGAGCCAGGCCATCGACAACACCGGCGCCAAGGCCTGGCACGGCCATGCCTACCACCAGTTCGAGCGCGTGGTGCCGCCCAAGGCCAAGGTCAATTTCCTCAAGAAGTATGCCGGCGCGGCCGACTACGGCTTTTTCGGCGCGGCGTGGTACAGCCCGGAAGACAAGTTCAACCAGGTCAAGTTTGACGACATCAAGAAGCATCCGCTGGGCCAGGACGGCGCCATCGGCCGCAACGTCAAGGGCGGCTGGATCGCCATGGAAGAAACCTACTTCCTCGGCGCCTGGCTGCCCAAGGGTGACGTGACGGCGCACATTTCCACGCTGGAATTGCCCGGCACCGGCGCCAACGCCAAGACGCGCTATCTCATCCGCAGCGTCGGTCCGCTTTTGACCGTCGCGCCGGGCCAGTCCACCACCAGCGCCGCCAAGCTGTACCTCGGCCCGATGATTCCCGACCTGCTGCAGAAGGTCGAGCCGAGCCTCAAGCTGGCGCTCAACTACGGCATGATGACCATCATCGCGCGCCCGCTGCACTGGGTGCTGGTGAAGTTGCACGCCATCACCGGCAACTGGGGCTGGGCCATCGTGCTGATGGTCATTTTGATCAACGCGCTGATCTACAAGCTCAACGCCATGCAGTACCGCTCGAGCGCGCACATGCGCCGCCTGGCGCCGCGCATGAAGGCGCTCAAGGAACGTTTCGGCGACGACAAGCAGAAGCTGCAGCAAGCCACGATGGAGCTGTACAAGAAGGAGAAGGTCAACCCGATGGCGGGCTGCTTCCCGGTGCTGATCACGCTGCCGATCTTCTTCGGCCTGTACGAGCTGCTGCGCCAGAGCGTGGAGCTGCGCCAGGCGCCGTTCATCTTCTGGATCCACGATTTGTCGGCGGCCGACCCCTACTTTGTGTTGCCGGTGTTGTACGCCATCGTGATGCTGATCCAGAGCATGATGATGCCGATCACGCCGGGGATGGGCGCCACGCAGCAGAAGATGATGCGCTACATGCCGGTGGCCTACGCCGTGCTGTTCGCGTTCTTCCCGGCCGGTTTGTCGCTGTACTACATCGTCAACACCATTTGCCGCTTGTTGACGCAGTGGTGGGTGTATCGCGAGGTTGATCGCGAAACTGCCCGCCGCGAGGCGGCGAAAGCCAAATCCTGACGCAAAGGGCCGGGCTTTTGTCCGGCCCTTTGGCATGCCCATGACGGATACGACCACCGACACCATTGCCGCCATCGCCACCGCCCGGGGCGCGGCCGGTGTCGGCGTGGTGCGCGTGTCCGGGCCGCTGGCACCGGCCATCGCGGCGACCTTGCTGGGCCGCGAACCGACACCGCGTCACGCGCATTTTGCAACTTGGCGCGACGCGGCCGGCGACGTCATCGACCGTGGCCTGCTGCTGTATTTTCCGGCGCCGCATTCCTACACCGGCGAGGCAGTGCTGGAACTGCAGGGCCACGGCAGCCGCGTGACACTGGACGCCGCGCTTGAGCGTGTGTGCGAACTGGGCGCGCGCCTGGCCGGGCCCGGCCAGTTCAGCGAGCGCGCCTTCTTGAACGGCAAGCTGGACCTGGCCCAGACCGAAGCCATCGCCGACCTCATTGCCGCACGCTCACGGCAGGCGGCGCGCGCGGCCGTGCGTTCGCTGGAAGGCGTTTTTTCGCGCCGCGTCGACGCGCTGTTGCACGACTTGATCCGCCTGCGCGTGTACATCGAAGCGGCGATGGATTTTCCCGAGGAAGAAATCGATTTTCTGGCCGATCCGGCCATCGGTCAGGGCCTGATGAAACTGGAAAGCGCGCTGGCTGAACTGGCGCGCGAGGCGCGTCGCGGCGTGCGTCTGGCTGATGGCTTGAGTGTCGCCATCGTGGGCCGGCCGAATGCCGGCAAGTCAAGCCTGCTCAACGCGCTTTCCGGCAGCGACCGCGCCATCGTCACCGACGTGGCCGGCACCACGCGTGATGCCTTGCGCGAGCTGGTCGACATCGACGGCGTGGCGCTGGAACTGATCGACACGGCCGGCCTGCGCGATACCGACGACACCGTGGAGCGCGAAGGCGTGCGTCGCGCGCGCACGCATCTGGCGCAGGCCGATCTGGTGCTGCTGGTCACCGACGATGCCGGTGCGCAAGCCGATCTGGCACTGCTGGCCGAGCTGCCGGCGACGACACCGCGCCTGGTTCTCATCAACAAGATCGACGTGGCCGGCACCGCGCCGCACGCCGACGTGCGCAACGGTGTGGACTGGTTGTGGCTGTCCGCGCGCACCGGTACGGGGCTTGATGCATTGCGCGACATGCTGCGCCGGTTGGCCGGCGCGGATGCGACCGAAGGCGGCGCGTTCAGCGCGCGCCGCCGCCATCTGGAAGCGCTCGCCCGCACGGCTGCACATGTCACGGCGGCAAGCGAAGCACTGGCCACGACACACGCCGGCGAACTGGCCGCCGAAGAGTTGCGCCAGGCGCAGCAGGACCTCGGTGAAATCACCGGCGCGTTTTATCCCGACGACCTGCTGGGCGCCATTTTCAGCACGTTCTGCATTGGCAAATAGGCCGTGCGATCATGCGTTCTTCCTCCATGGAAGCGCGCAAGATGTTCGGTCTGGACAACCTCATCCTCAATACCGACAGCTACAAGGCCAGCCACTGGCTGCAGTATCCGCCGGGCACCGAGGCGACGTTTTTCTACCTGGAATCGCGTGGCGGCGTGTACGACCGCACGCTGTTTTTCGGCTTGCAGGCCATCCTCAAGGGCTATCTTTCAAAGCCGATTTCGGCGGCCGACATCGCGCAGGCGCGCGAGGTGTTCGCGGCGCATGGCGAGCCGTTCAACGAGGATGGCTGGCGGCACATTCTTGCAGCGCACGGCGGCCATTTGCCGGTGCGCATCCGCGCCGTGCCGGAAGGTTCGGTGGTGCCGACGCACCAGGCGTTGATGACGATCGAGTCGACTGATCCGGCCGCCTTCTGGCTGCCGTCGTATCTGGAAACACTGTTGCTGCGCGTGTGGTATCCGACCACGGTGGCGACCGTCAGCTGGCATGTGCGGCAGGTGCTGCGCCAGTTTCTGGAGCGCAGCAGCGACGACGTGGATGCGCAACTGCCGTTCAAGCTGCACGATTTTGGCGCGCGCGGCGTGTCCAGCCTGGAATCGGCGGCCCTGGGCGGGGCGGCGCATCTGGTCAATTTCAAGGGCACGGACACGCTGGCCGCGCTGGCCCTGGCGCGCACGGTGTATCACGAGCCGATGGCCGCGTTTTCCATTCCCGCGGCCGAGCACAGCACGATCACGGCGTGGGGCCGCGCGCACGAGGTCGACGCCTACCGCAACATGCTGGCGCATTTTGGCAAGCCTGGCGCGCTGCTGTCGGTGGTGTCGGACAGCTACGACATCTACCACGCGATCGGCGCGTTGTGGGGTGGCGAGCTGAAGCAGGCCGTGCTCGATTCGGGTGCGATCGTGGTGGTGCGGCCCGACTCGGGCGAGCCGGTCGACGTGGTGCATCGTTGCCTTGAAATGCTGGACGAGGCGTTCGGCCACACGCTCAACAGCAAAGGCTGTCGCGTGCTCAACCACGTGCGCGTGATCCAGGGGGACGGCGTCGACCCGACGTCGATCCGCGCGATTCTAGAACGCATCACCAGCGCCGGCTACGCCACCGACAATCTGGCCTTCGGCATGGGCGGCGCGTTGCTGCAAAAGCTCAATCGCGACACGCAGAAATTCGCCCTGAAGTGTTCGGCTGTGCGTGTCGATGGCCATTGGCGTGACGTGTGGAAGGCGCCGGTGACCGACACGGGCAAGCGCAGCAAGCGCGGGCGCATCGCGCTTTTGCGCCATCGCGAATACGGCACCTGGCGCACGCTGGAAGTGCCTTCGGAGGCGGCTTCGACCGACCTGCCGCACGGCTTCGACGATGCCATGCAAACCGTCTGGGAAAACGGCCGCCTGCTCGTGGACGAGTCGTTCGCGACGATCCGCGAGCGCGCGGCGTCTTTCCGTCTATAGGCAAAAAAGCAAATACGTCCAGACGCAAAGACGTCTTTGCGTCTGGACGACATCTCTTGATATTTTCAGACGAAAACCGTCACGACGGACTCGAACCGTCATTGGGATGCGCCAACGGCGGCGCCTCGCCGGCCACGGCCAGCAGCGATTGCGCGTAGGGATCGTCCATGCTCAGCGTGGACACTTCGTCCCAGGCGAAAAACGAGGCTTCGTGCAGCCACTGGGCGTCCGGGTCGATCTCTTGCAGTTCGAAACCCTCCTGGCCGGTGGTGACGAGACGGCCGATGTAGCACAGGTCGGCGTCTTCTCCGCTGTCAACCTGCACGCCCAATACGGGTGCCTGCTGCGCGGCGGCCATCACGACATCGTTGACGGCGTCGAGCGGGAATTCGGTGGGCAGCTCGGGCACGACGTGCTTGATGGCCAGCGCGCGCTCGATGAACTGGTGGTGCGCCTCGGGCGCTTCGAGCTCCGTCACGTCGCGGTGGCGCATGGCGACGAGGCCGACGTCGGTCAGGTCGTCGCCGATGACGCGCAGCAGGAAAAACTCGCGCCCGACACCGGCGACGTAGCCACAGTAGCTGCCTTGCTCCAGCTCGCCGCGCCACAGGCGCACCAGCTCGTGGCGCTTGTGGGCCTGGCGCAATCGGACGCGCGAGCTGTGATGGTGATGAAAAGGAACGATGGTGCCCATGATCGACAGTCTGGTTACAGGATGTAGCGGCTCAGGTCTTCGTCGCGCGCGACGGTATCGAGGTTGGCGGTGACGAAATCGGCGTCGATGACATACGTCTCGCCGCTCTTGTCGGCCGCTTCGTAAGAAATGTTTTCCAGCAGGCGTTCCATCACCGTGTGCAGGCGGCGCGCGCCGATGTTTTCGGTCGTCTCGTTGACCTGGAAGGCCATTTCGGCCAGGCGGTCGATGCCCGAATCGGTGAATTGCAGCGTCACGCCTTCGGCCGACAGCAGCGCCTCGTACTGCTTGGTCAGCGCGTTGTGCGGCTCGCGCAGGATGCGCTTGAAATCGTCCACGCTCAGCGCCGACAGTTCGACGCGAATCGGCAGGCGGCCCTGCAGTTCCGGAATCAGGTCGGACGGCTTGGCCAGCGAGAACGCGCCGGAGGCGATGAACAGCATGTGGTCGGTCTTGAGCGTGCCGTACTTGGTCGTCACGGTCGAGCCTTCGACCAGCGGCAGCAGGTCGCGCTGCACGCCTTCGCGGCTGACACCGGCGCCGGCGGCAAAGTCCGAACGCTGCGCGACCTTGTCGATTTCGTCGATGAACACGATGCCGTTCTGCTCGGCCTGCTCGATCGCCAGCGCGCGCACTTCTTCCTCGTTGAGAAGCTTGGACGCTTCTTCCTCGACCAGCATCGGGCGCGCGGCCTTGATCGTCAGTTTGCGCCGCTGGCTCTTGTGTCCGCCGATGTTCTGGAACATCTGCTGCAGCTGCTGGCTCATTTCTTCCATGCCCGGCGGGGTCATGATTTCGACGCCGACGTTCATGGCAAAGTCGAGCTCGATTTCGCGCTCGTCCAGCTTGCCTTCGCGCAGTTGCTTGCGCAGTTTCTGGCGCGTGTCGCTTTCAATGGACGGCGTTTCGGCGGGCGCCGGATCCTGCGTCCAGTCGGTCGGCGCGGCACTTTGGCGACGCGGCAGCAGGGCGTCCAGCAGACGGTCTTCGGCCAGGTCTTCCGCACGTGAATGCACGCGTGCCTTGGCCGTCTCGCGCGCCAGCTTGTAGGACACGTCGGCCAGGTCGCGGATGATGGATTCGACATCCTTGCCGACGTAGCCCACCTCGGTGAACTTGGTCGCCTCCACTTTCACGAACGGCGCGTTGGCCAGGGTCGCCAGGCGCCGCGCGATCTCGGTCTTGCCCACGCCGGTGGGGCCGATCATGAGAATGTTCTTGGGCGTGATTTCCTCGCGCATGGCCGGTTCCAGCTGCATGCGCCGCCAGCGGCTGCGCAGGGCCACGGCCACGGCGCGCTTGGCGGCGGCCTGGCCGATGATGTAGTGGTCCAGTTCGTTGACGATTTCACGGGGGGTCAGTTCGCTCATGGCGGCTTCCTGGAAGGTGGGGAAAAGAATTGGCGCGGCTTCAGCCGTCGACTTCCAGTTCTTCGATGGAAACGTTGTGGTTGGTGTAGATGCAGATGTCGCCGGCGATCTTCAGCGCGCGCTCGACAATCTGGCGCGCGTCCAGGTGGTTGTCCGGATCGTCCAGCATGGCCAGCGCGGCGGCGCGCGCGTACGGGCCGCCGGAACCGATGGTGATCAGGCCGTGTTCGGGCTCGAGCACGTCGCCGTTGCCTGAAATGAGCAATGAGGCGGTCTTGTCGGCCACGGCCAGCATGGCCTCCAGACGGCCGAAACGGCGGTCGGTGCGCCATTCCTTGGCCATTTCCACCGCCGCGCGGGTGAGGTTGTGGCCGTGTTTTTCGAGCTTCTGCTCGAACAGTTCGAACAGCGTGAAGGCGTCGGCCGTGGCGCCGGCAAACCCGGCCAGCACGTCGCCCTTGCCCAGGCGCCGGATCTTGCGCGCGTTGCCTTTCATGACCGTGTTGCCCAGGGTGACCTGGCCGTCGCCGCCGATGACGACGCGGTTGTCCTTGCGGACGCAGATGATGGTGGTGGCGTGGAACGATTCCATGGTCGGGTCCTTCGAAGGAGAACCATGAAGTGGGGTCGGCCGCCGGCCGCTTCAATGAGACAAGTTGCCCGATGGGGCATTGGTAGGAGCGCGCCTGCGCGCGATGGCCGGATGCTGATTCAAGGGCCAGATCTTTTCGCCTGCGGGCGGGCTCCCACATTCTGGAGTGTCGGAAGGCGCGGCAGCCGTTCAGGCCGGCGCCAGCAGGGCGTCGAGGTCGGTCTGGTCGAATTGCAGCTTTTCGCGGCTGCCGCCGCCGGCCAGCACGGCTTCGGCCAGCGCAGCCTTGCGCACCTGCAGCGCCTCGATGCGTTCTTCGACCGTGTTGGCGGTGATCAGGCGGTAGACGAACACGGGCTTGTCCTGGCCGATGCGGTAGGCGCGGTCGGACGCCTGTGCCTCGGCGGCCGGGTTCCACCACGGGTCGTAATGGATGACGGTGTCGGCCGCGGTGAGGTTCAGGCCGACGCCGCCGGCCTTGAGCGAAAGCAGGAACAGCGGCACTTCGCCGGCCTGGAAGCGGCGCACCGGCTCGGCGCGGTCGTGGGTGTCGCCGGTCAGGGTGACGTAGGCCAGGTGGCGCCGGTCGAGCTCGGCGGCAATCAGGGCAAGCATGCTGGTGAATTGCGAAAACACCAGAATGCGCCGGCCTTCGGCGACCAGCGACGGCAGCATGTCCATCAGCAGCTCAAACTTGGCTGAGACGTGTACGCCACGCGCGCTTTCGTGCTTGAGCAGACGCGGGTCGCAGCACACCTGGCGCAACTTGAGCAGCGCGTCCAGCACCACGATGCCGGCGTGTTCGATGCCGCGTTCGGCGACCACTTCGCGCAGTTCCTCGGCCAGGTCAGCGCGCAGCGTGTCATACAGCCGACGTTGCTCGCCATACAGCGTCACATGGCGTGCCACGTCGGTCTTGGGCGGCAGTTCGGGCGCGACCTGGGTCTTGGTGCGGCGCAGGATGAACGGTGCCAGACGCTGGTTCAGGCGTTGCTGGGCGTCTTCGTCGTGCTGCTTTTCGATCGGCAGGCGGTAATGCCGGCGGAAACCGGCTTCGTCGCCCAAAAGCCCCGGCACGGCCAGATCCATTTGCGACCACAGCTCGCCGAGGTGGTTTTCCAGTGGCGTGCCGGTCAGGCACAACCGGCGCGGCGCTTTCAACGCCAGCACGGCACGGCGTGCGCGTGTGCGCGGATTCTTGACTTGCTGGGCCTCGTCGAGCACCACCAGACTGAACGCGTGCGGCTTGAGCGCGGCCAGGTCGCGCGGCAGCAGCGCGTAGCTGGTGAGCACGATGGCGTGGCGGTCGATGGCAGCGAAATGTCCGGCGCGCGCGGGGCCGCTCAGGGCCAGCAGCGGCAGGGATGGCGCGAAGCGCGCCGCCTCGGCCTGCCAGTTGGGGATCAGGCTGGTCGGGGCGACGATCAGCGCCGGTGATTGCAGTTGGCCACGTTCTTTCAATGCCAGCAGATGAGCCAGCAGTTGCACGGTCTTGCCCAGGCCCATGTCGTCGGCCAGCACGCCGCCGATGCCGGCTTCGGCCAGCGCGTTCAGCCAGCGCAGGCCTTCCAGCTGATAGGCGCGCAAGGTGGCCTTGAGTGCGGCCGGGGCGGCTTGCGGCGAGCGGCCGGCCGCGTCGCGCAGGCGCCGGGTGAAATCGCGCAGGGCGGCTGGCGCCTTGAGTTGGGCGGGATCGGCCAGCGACGTGGCCAGTTCTTCCAGCCGTCCGGCCTGCACGCGCGGCAGGTTCACGTGTGCGCTGGGCCGTTGCAGGAATTCGGCCACCGGCAGCAGCAGCGGGCGCAGCACGGTCAGCTTGACCGGCAGGCGCTCGCGCGCATTGAGCGGCGCGTACCAGAGTGCGTCCGGTGCTTCGTGCTCGCCGGCGGCCAGCGTGAATTCGCCGTGGTGCAGGGCGCGCGTGATGGCCGGCAGCAGATTGACGTCGTGGCCGTTCCATTCCACGCCCACTTCCAGTTCGAAGCGGTGATGGCCGCGGTTGTCGCGTGCCCGCACGTACCAGGGTGCCGGGCCGGCGACGACGGCGTACGGGAAGTCGTCGGCGTAGGCGAGCGTGAAGCCGGCGTTTTCCAGACGCTCGCGCAGGGTCAGCCAGCGGGCGGGCGAGTTCACTTCCAGCGCGCCGCTGTGGCCGGCGCCGGGAAACATGAACGCGTCGTCGGGCAGGGCCTTGGCGATTTCCCACGGCAGGCCTTCGGTATCCACGGCCGGGCACAGGCCGAGCGCTTCCAGACGTTCCAGCGCCTGCAACTCTTCGGCCCGGTTGCGTTCGAAGGCGACCAGTTCGCCGTGGCGCACGTGCTGCACGGCGGCATCTTCGTGCTGCACCGGCAGTTGCAGGCCGGCGTAGTCGAAACCGAAGCGCGCGTAACCCAGTGGTGCGTTGCTTGCCGGCAGGCGTGCGTGGCGATGCAGGGCATGCAGCGTCAAGACGGGTTTGGGCGTGGGCGTGATGGTGCGCGGGGCGCTGAAGATGTGCGGCGTGGGTACGCGTCCGGCCAGCGTCGAGGTGGCCAGATTGCGCGCGAATGTGGCGCTGTCCTCGGGCGCCAGCGGTGGCGCGTCGAGCAGGCGCGCCTCGTCGTGGCCACATTGCAGCTGACCCAGCTCGGCGCGTTCGGCATCGAGGTACCACAGGCCGTCCAGGCGCAGCAGTTGCCAGTGGTTTGGCAGCTGCGGCGCCAGTTGCTGATGGCCGTCCTCGTGGACGACCCAGCGCCAGGTCAGGCGGTGCGATTTGCCGCGTGCCAGATGCAGCCCGGCGATGCCGCCCAGAAAACAAGGCGTGGTGTCGAGCATGTCGGTCAGCAGCGCGTCGCTGGCCGGTCCCGTGAAGCGCGCGTACTGGCGGCCCTTGCGCGGCGTGAGTGGTTGCCCCAGCACGCTGGCGGCCAGGTGGTGTTCGACCGCCGACAGGCGCGCGTGGGTCAGGCGTTCGGCATCCAGTGGCAGGCTGCGCGCCGATGCTGAGGCGCGGTTTTTTGGCAGCAGCAGCAACGGTGCGGCTTCAAGTGTTGCCGCGCGCTGGTCCGGTGTGCGTACCAGCTCGAGAAAGAAGCCCAGATGGCCGGGGACGTCGTCCTCGGGCGCCGGCGGGCGGCCGGCCAACAGCTCCTGCCACGCATCCGGCAAGGCGGGCGTGGGACGTGGGGAAACGTCACTGTCGCTGTCGTGGGATCGCTGCATCCGCTCTGGTCTCGCGTACGACGCGCAAACAGCTAGCTTAGCAAGACTGGCGCAACGCGGTCCGAACACGCGTCAAACAGGAGTACCCGACGGCCGGACGCGCGCCGCGGCGGGCGCCATCCGGTCCGTCGCGACACTCAGTTGGCCGGGAAGAGATGGCCGGGATATTCGGGCTTTTGCTCGCGCGCCAGCAGCTGTTCGACCGCTTCGGTCGGCGTGACCTTGCCGTGCAGCACGGCGCGCACGCCGAAGGCGATCGGCAGGTCCAGACCGTATTTTTCCGCCAGCCGACCCACTTCGTCGGCGGTGACCACGGATTCGACCACCTGGCCGATCTCGCGCACGGCTTCGTCGATCGGCACACCGCGGCCCAGCGCCAGGCCCAGGCGGCGGTTGCGCGACAGGTCGCCGGTGCAGGTGAGCACCAGGTCGCCCAGGCCGGACAGGCCCATCAGCGTTTCCGGGCGCGCGCCCATGGCCATGCCCAGTTGCAGCATTTCGTACATGCCGCGCGTGATCAGGCCGGCGCGCGCGTTCAGCCCCAGCTGCATGCCGTCGGCCACGCCGGTGGCCACGGCCAGCACGTTTTTCATCGCGCCGCCCAGCTCGGCGCCCAGCATGTCGTTGCCGGTGTAGGCGCGCAGGTTGGGCGCGTGCAGCAGCTTGGCCACCGATTGGGCGAAGTCGATGCTGGTGCCATGCACGGTGACCGCCGTCGGCAGGCCGGCGACCACTTCGCGCGCAAACGACGGCCCGGTGATGACGGCGGCCGGATGGCCGGGCAGGCGCTCGGCCACCAGTTCGTGCAGGAAGCGCCCGGTGCCGGGTTCGAAGCCCTTGGTTGCCCAGGCGATGCCGGTGTCCGGCTGCACGCGCGTGGACAGCGCGTCCAGCATCGACGTGAACGCGCGGCTGGGCACGGCGATCAGCACGATGCCGGCCTGCGCGACGGCGCGGTCGAGATCGGCCTCGTAGCCCAGTTCGGGCGGCAGCTCCAGGTCCGGAATGTAGCGCGCGTTGCGATGCGTGGCGGCCATGGCCGCCAGTGCCTCGCCGTTGCGCCCCCACAAGGTGGTCGGGGTGCCGTTGCGGGCCAGCAGGGCCGCCAGCGCGGTACCCCACGAGCCGGCGCCGAGCACGCTGACCCGCGGCGTTTCCTTGGTCATGCGACTTAGGAGTTCAGCGTGGGAGCGGCGGCTTCGCCTTCGACCTTGCGGCGCAGCTGTTCGGCGTACAGCGCGTCAAAGTTGATCGGCTGCAGCAGGAACGGCGGGAAGCCGCCATCGAGCACCAGCGAGGAAATGGTCTGGCGCGCATACGGGAACAGCAGATTCGGGCAGTAGCTGCCGAGGATGCCGGACTGGTCTTCCTCGCTGAAACCGGCGATGCCGAAGATGCCGGCCTGGTGCACTTCGGCCAGATACGCGGTGTGCTCGCCGACGGTGCAGGTGAGGGTCAGGGTCAGCACCACCTCGAACACGTCGTCCGCCAGCTTGGAGGACTCCTGGCTGAGGTTGAGCTGCACTTCCGGCTCGCTCTGGGTTTCGCCGATTTCCTGGAAGATCTGCGGCGCATTGGGCGCCTCGAAGGAGGAATCCTTCACGTAGATTTTCTGCAGCATCATCTGCGGCTGGTCGTTCTGGCCGCTTTCCTGGCCGTTGGCGGGCGTGATCTCTGCCATGTTGGGGGCTCCCTCGGGTAAGAGTGACTAAGGTGAATGGCCAAGTGTCCCACACAAGCCGGTCGCGTGCCTAGCGGCGGCTTGCTTCGCGCATGGCTTGACTGCCATAATGCGCGGCTGTCTATCCTTGCGTCCTCATCGGGATGCACCGCCTGTGCGACGCGACGCGCCCGCGGTGACAGACTTTCCGGCGTTTCGCGTAACGGCTTTCGGGCCGTGCCGGGCCGACATCACCCTGGCCAATGGGTGGTTCATCAACGATTACGGAGGCCATCATGGCTCGTAAATGCCAAGTTACAGGCAAGGGCGTGCAGACCGGCAACACGGTTTCCCACGCCAACAACAGGAACCGTCGCCGCTGGTTGCCCAACCTGCACGAACGTCGTTTCTGGGTTCCCGGCGAAAACCGCTGGGTGAAGCTGCGCGTGTCCAACCATGCGTTGCGCACCATCGACAAGAACGGCATCGAAGCCGTGATCGCCCAGCTGCGCGCGCGCGGCGAAAAGATCTGAGGAGGATTGAATCATGGCAGGCAAACGCGACAAGATCCGTCTGATTTCCTCGGCCGGCACCGGTCATTTCTACACGACCGACAAGAACAAGAAGAACACGCCGGACAAGATGCAGATCAAGAAGTATGACCCGGTCGTGCGCAAGCACGTCATTTACAAGGAAGGCAAGATCAAGTGAGTGTCATCGCCTGCCTTGGCAGGCGATGACACTCACTGTAGGAGCGCGCCTGCGCGCGATTGATCAGCGCCGCGCGATTGATCAGCACAGTGTTGCGCTGATCGCCCGCAGGCAGGCTCCTACGGCAAGCAGCAAATCACGGATGATCACGGGCCCGCACCAGTTGCGGGCCTTTTTTCACGTGGCAGCGCGGTACGGCGACATGGAAATTTCCAAGCAATTCACTTTCGAGGCGGCGCATCGTCTGCCGCATGTGCCGGAAGGCCACAAATGCGGCCGTCTGCATGGCCATTCCTTCGTGGTCGAAGTGCATGTGAGCGGTCCT
>DASVGR010000126.1:0-14258 GCA_036379395.1 Rhodanobacteraceae bacterium
GATGAAATCGGGCGCGCTTTCGATGCCGCGCTGGTGCACCTGGGCGCACAGCTCCTCGATCATGCCCATGGAGCCGAACACGGCCTTGAAGCCGGTCGGCAAACCGGTCAGCCCGCGCACGTGCTGGATGAAATCCATCAGCTCGGCGGTGTTGGAAATATCCAGATGGCGGTTCGGGCTTTGCGAATCCTCGCCGACCGGAATGCCGCGGATGGCGGCGATCTCGGGCGTCACCTTGGCGCCAGGCAGCAGACCGCCCATGCCGGGCTTGGCGCCCTGGCCCAGCTTGATCGACACCATCTTCACCTGCTGGTGCGCGCATACGGCCTTGAGCTTGTCGTCGTCCAGCTTGCCGTCCGGCGTGCGCACGCCGTACTTGGCCGTGCCGATCTCGAAAATGATGTCGCAGCCACCTTCCAGGTGATACGGCGCCAGCCCGCCTTCGCCGGTATCCATCCAGATGCCCGCCTTGCCGGCACCACGCGACAACGCGCGCACCGCCGGCGCCGACAGCGCCCCGAAGCTCATCGCCGAAATGTTGAAGAACGCCGCATGCGAATACGGCTGGCGCGCGTACGGACCGATGGTCACCGGCGCCACTTCGTGCGCTTCCTCGGCCAGCGCCGGAAACGCCGCATTGACGAAAAACGGCATGCCCTCGGTGCGCAGGTCGCGCGTGGAACCGAAGCCGCGCGTCACTTCCGCTCCCTGCGCGGCGCGATACACCCACGTGCGGTCGGCGCGGTTGAACGGCAGTTCCTCGCGGTCGTTGGAATACAGGTATTGGCGGAAAAACTCGCCCAGGTGCAGAAACCAGTAGCGGAAATGCCCGATCAACGGAAAATTGCGCAACACCGCGTTGCCGGTCTGGTTGCGGTCAATCACCCACGCCACCGCAAGGAACACCGCGATCAAGGCCAGCACCAGCAAGCCGGCCGTTGCCACCACCTCGACCAGCACGATCAACCAGTGCGAAAAACCCGTCGTCTGCATTGCCTGCTCCACATGACCCATGGTTATGAAAAGGCATTCTAGCCGTTGGGTGACGCTCTCGCCCGTCACGCGCGTTGCCTGGCCCGCCCCAAGGCCACCGCCAGCGCCACCCAACCGACAACGAACGCCACGCCACCGATCGGCGTGACAAACCCGATCCAGCGCGGAGCGCCCAGCGCCAACGCATACAGGCTGCCGCAGAACAGCACGATGCCGGCAACCAGTGCCCACGACGCGACACTTCGCGCACGGCCCCGCCCCGGGATCAGGCTGGCCGCCACCAACGCCAGCACATGCCAAAACTGGAAGCGCACCGATGTGTGCCAGATGTCCAGATGGCGTGCATCCAGCACGCCATGCAAACCATGCGCACCCCACGCCCCCAGCAGCACGGCTCCCGCGCCAAGCAGGGCAACAATCACGTACAAGGCATTTTGTCGCATTGCCGACCTCACGATCCGCGTGGCACACGCACTGGCGTATCCTGCCAGTATGACCCATGCAGCCCACCGCCTCCCAACGCGCGTCCGCCGGCTGATCGGGGTGCCGCGCCTTCTGCTGATGGCCACACTGGCCCTGTTTCTCGTCGGCTGCGCGCAAAGCGGACCGCCGCTGGTGTGGAAACTCAACACGTCCGTGGCCGGTCACCTGCCCGACCTGCAATTCAGGCTGACCGATGACGCCAACCAGGTCGTCACCGCCAAAAATTATCTCGGCAAGGTCGTCGTGCTGTATTTCGGCTACACCCACTGCCCGGACGTGTGCCCGCTGACCCTGACCCACCTGCACATGATGATGCAGAAGCTGGGCCCGCTGGCCAAGGATGCGCGCATATTGTTCGTCAGCGTGGACCCGGCGCGCGACACGCCCGCGGTGATGCACGCCTACGTGACCGCATTCGGCACGCACATGGTCGGCCTGACCGGCACCGAGAGCGAAATCCGCGCCATGGCCAAGCGCTACCGCGTGGCCTTCAACCGAGGCCCGTCCAACGGCCACGGCGGCTATGAGGTGAACCACAGCTCGGCCATCTACATCTTCGGCGTCAAGGGCAAGGTCAAGCTGCTGGCGACACCGGCCGACAGCGTCCCCGACATCACCCACGACATGCGCCAGCTCATCCAGCAGGAAATCGCCCCATGACGGCGCGGCGGTTCATGCTGGCCACCGCCATCGCATGTCTGGCGGCCGCTCCGGCTGCAACATGGGCCGTCACGCCTGCCGTCAAGACCAGCATCACGGTCACCCATGCGTGGGTCCGCCTGCTGCCGCTGGACCTGCCGGCCGGCGGTTACGCCGTGATCATCAACAACAGTGCCACCCCGGCCCGGCTGACCGGCGCCAGCAGCCCGGCCTATCGCAGCGTGATGCTGCACCAAAGCACGCAATCCGGCGGCATGTCGCGCATGCACATGGTCAAGCAACTGGTCATCCCGCCGCATGGCCGCGTCCAGTTGGCGCCGGGCAGCTACCACCTCATGCTGACGCACGCCACGCATACCATCGCGGTGGGCGACAAGGTGCCGGTAACGCTGCACTTCGCCGACGGCAAAACCCTCACGGTGGATTTCGCCGTGCGTCCGGCCAACGCGCACTAGGAATGCGGGCCATCCCCGTGGGAGCGCGCCTGCGCGCGATGGCGGGATGCGTGTCCGTGGCAAGAATCTTTCGCCCGCAGGCGGGCTCCTACAAAAGCAAGGTCCAAACCTCAAGCCATTCCCGTGGGAGCGCACCTGCGCGCGATGGCGGGATGCGTGTCCGTGGCAAGAATCTTTCGCCCGCGGGCGGGCTCCTACAAAAGCAAGGTCCAAACCTCAAGCCATTTCCGTGGGAGCACGCCTGCGCGCGATAGCGGGATGCGTGTCCGTGGCAAGAATCTTTCGCCCGCGGGCGGGCTCCTACAGGGAGCCTCGAATAACCGCATTCCCCCGTCCACTGCTAATGCGTGGCCGCGCCGGGTTGCGTCGACGGCGGCAAGACTTGTCGTGCGCGCCGTTGCGGCAGACGTCCCCTGGCCGACAGCCGCAGCCAGTGACGCAGGGCGACCAAGGCGCCCCAGGCACTCATCATGGCACTGGGCACCCACAGGATCAGGCCGCCCAGACGTTGCGATTCCATCGAGCTGATGCCGCTGAAGGCGCGGCCGCACAAGTCGTAGATGGGATACACCTCGGCGTGCGTGAAGCTCAAGTAGGCACCGGCCAGGATTTGCGGCATGGCCACGAACAACGGCACCAGGATGCGCCAGCCCGGAGCAATGCGTGCCGGCGGATGCGGCCGGTGGTCCAGCACCAGCCACCAGAACAGCAAGCCGTCGATCGTCACCGACCAGTTCATCAGCCGGTACAACCGCCAATCCAGCATGGCCACGAAATGCACCGGCGGATACAACCAGAACAGGATGATGCCGAAGAACAGGATCGACGCGACGTACGGATTGAGCAGCACGTCGAACACGAAATGCACCGGTCTGCTGCGCATGACCGGATTCCACACACGCGTGCGCACGCGCAACGGCAGACCGGCGCGCAACGTGGCGCCCGGCGCAGCCAGAATGATCAGGAACGGCCCCATGTGGTGCAGGAACAGATGCTGCAGCCGATGCATGAAAAACTCGCGCTCGGAGTAGTAGTCCAAATGCGTCAGCAGCATCACGTAAATGAGCACCAGCCCCAACCAGAACAAGAGCTGTCGCACCCAGCCCGGCGGCCGTTTCAGGCTGCCGCGCACGTACAACACGGCCGTGGCCGCGATCACCACGATCGCGGTGGGCGAAAACTCCCACGGAACCAGCCAGGAAAGCACGTTCATTGCCTTGCCATTAAAGCAGAGCCGCGGATCGCCGGCTGCTCCCGGCCAGCCGCTGTGCGTTTATGCCGCATGAAGACGGCGCACGCCGCCATCATCGCACTCGGCGGCGCCGACCATTGAAATGACGCCAGATGCCATAGCCGATGCCCAGCAACACCAGCAGCAGCGGCACGCCAAGGATGTTGATGAGCTTCAGGCGCACGCCCAAAGCATCGATTTCAGCATTGAGCTGGTGCTGGACTTCGCGCAGCTGCTTGCGCAAGGCCAGCTTGCGCTTGAGATTGCGGTCCAGCGCAGTCTGCCGTTCGTGCTCGTCGGTGGCGTTGTCCGCACGCCCCGGCTGCAATTGCTGCAGACGCTTTTCCGTGGCCGCCAGCTCTTTTTCCAGCTCCAGCTTCTTGACGCTGAACGCCTCGTCGGCGGCGCGGCGCATGGCCAGCACGCGCACGAACGGGCGCTGCGAGGTGGCGCGTCCGCGGATCGACAGCAAGGCCGACGAACCGCTGAGGTTGTCGATGATGTTGGCCACGAAATCGCCATTGCCGGCAAACGCGCTCAACAGCGTCTGCCCGAGGAACGGCGTCGGCTGCACCCACAGGCGATTGGACAGGATGTCGGTGTCGGCCACCAGCACGATGTCGTTGGCACGCTTGGCCTGGTGCAGGTCGCCCGGCCCGCTGCGCTGGGGAAACGCCGTATGGAAAACACCGCGCAGGCGTGCCGCGATGACGTAATGTTCGCCGCTCGGATGGTAGTCGCGCAGCAACATGGTCGGGTCCACCGTCAGCCGCACGCGCTGCGCCGGCACGACCATGGCGTCTCCGCTGGTCTGCACCAGCGGCTCCAGCTGCGACGAGGTATGCGGCGCCAGTTCGAAATAGCCGCTGCTGGACACGTCGATGTTGCGCAGGCTGGCCGTGATGACGTCGCGGTGATTGAGATTGTCCGACACCAGCCCCAGCATCGCCGGATGGCGCACCGGTTCGTCGCCGTCCGGCAGCGTGATCGACAACGCGCGCGAGCGGTCCAGCACCACCTGGTCGGGATCGAACTCCACGCCCCAGGCATTGAACAGGCGCGGCAGGTCCGAATGCGATCCGGCCACGCTGCCGGCCACCGCGCCCAGCGCCGTCGTGTCCATTTCGGCATCCGGATCGACGAACACCACCAGATGCCCGCCATGCAGCACGTACTGGTCGATCGCGAACACCGTCGAGGTGGGCAGATTCTTGGGGTGGATGACCAGCAGCGCCTTGACGTCCGCACCGATGGTCTTGACCGTGGCGGCATCAAGCATGTGGATGTCGAACAACTGGTGCAGCTGGCGCATGATGGCCCACGGCTGCGTGCCGGTGATGACGTCGCCGTCGATCGGCAGGCTGCTGATGATGTCCACGCGCGGCTTGTGCGTCATGTTCAGCTCGTACAGCAGCTTGGCGATGTTGTATTCGAGAAAGGCTTCCTCGTTGGGATCGAAAAACGGAATCGACAGCTGATGCCCCGCCTTGTTGACGCCAGCCAGGCCGAAGAACACGCGCTCGCCGTTGCTGCCGCCGGGCATGGCCGTCAGGCCGGCGCCGAAGGCACGATCCTCGTCGTCCGAATACGGCACCGGGTCGACCACCTTGAGATCGATGCGGCCGTGTGAGCGCACGACCATTTCGTGCAGCATTTCCTTCACGCGCTGTTCGTAGCTGCGCAGCTTGGGCAGGTCGCGCGTGGCATGGTTGGAGAAATACAGCGTCAAGTGGATCGGCGCCTGCAACTGGTCGATGATCTTCAGCGTGCCGGGCGCCAGCGTGTACAGGCCATCCTCGGTCAGGTCCACGCGCGGCGCGCGCTGCCATTGGCTGGACGCGACCACGACCGCCACGAACGCGGCGGCCAGAAGTACCAGGCCAAGCGTGGCCACCAGGGTGCGGGCGGGCGTGGCGCGCATGTCAGCCGGCCCTGCGCAGGTTGAGCATGACGATGCCGGCCGCCAGCCACGCCACAATGCTGGCCACGAAATAGATGACGTCGCGCACATCCAGCACGCCGCGGGCAATAGCCGCAAAGTGGGACAGGAAACTCAGGTCCGCCACGCCCTGCACCCAGGATGCCGGCAACAGGCCGGATGCCGCGTCCATCACCAGTGGTTGGCCGGCCAGCAGCAGGATGAAACACACCGCGGCCGTCAGCACGAAGGCAACGACTTGCGAGCGCGTCAGCGTCGACAAGCAGCAGCCAACGGCCAGATACGCGCCGGCCATCAGCCAGCTGCCCACGTAGCCGGCCAGGATCACGCCATTGTCCGGTTGGCCCAGATAGTTGACCGTCAGCCAGAGGGGGAACGTCAGCATCAGCACCAGCGCCACGAACACCCAGGCGGCCAGGAACTTGCCCAGCATGGCCTGCGTCGAGGTCAGCGGCAGCGTCAGCAGCAGTTCCATGGTGCCGCTCTTGCGCTCCTCGGCCCACAGCTGCATCGACAGCGCCGGCACCAGGAACAGGTACAGCCACGGATGGAATTCAAAAAACGGTTGCAGGTCGGCCTGGCCGCGCGCGTAGAAATGGCCGAGGTAGAACGTCAGCGCGCCGGCCAGGATCAGGAAAATCGCGCTGAACACCCACGCCACCGGCGTCACGAAGTAGCTGCGCAGCTCGCGCCGCACGACGGTCAGGACGACGCTCACGGACGCACCTCCACGCCGGTGGTGATGCGGCGGAACACTTCGTCCAGGCGGCCGCGTTCCAGCTGCAATTCGGCCACATCCAGATGCTGCTCGCGCAGCAGTGTCTGCACGGAATCAAGAATGGGCCGGCCGTCGCGCGGGAACACGGTCACGCGGCCGTCCAGCGGATCGGTCTCGACGGCCGAAACCTCCGGCAAACGCTCCAACATGCGGCGCACCAAGCCGGCGCCCGAGGCGCTGAACGATACCGCGCCGTGGTAGCGCGAGCGTTGCTCAAGTTCGGCCGGCGTCGCATCGGCCAGCAGCCGGCCGGCCGCGATGATGACCACGCGGCTGCACAGCGCGTGCACCTCTTCCAGCAAATGCGTGGAAATGAGGATGGTGCGGCCGCGCGCCATCGAATCGATCAGCGTGCGCACCTGCTGTTTCTGGTTCGGGTCCAGGCCGTCGGTCGGCTCGTCCAGCATCAGCGCCGGCGGATCGTGGATGATGGCTTGCGCCAGCCCGACGCGGCGCCGGAATCCCTTGGACAGCGTGTTGATCGGCTGGCGCAGCACGTCTTCCAGCTGCAACCGCTCGACCACCGAATCGAACTGGTCCCACGCCTTTTCACCGCGCAGGCCGCGTGCGCGGGCGATGAAACGCAGGAATTCGCCGACGGCCATTTCGCCGTAACTGGGCGCGCCTTCGGGCAGATAACCCAAGGCGCGGCGCGCGGCCAGCGGTTTCTTGCGCACGTCGAAGCCGCAAATGCGCGCCGTGCCCGAGGTCGGCGCCAGAAACCCCGAAATCAGACGCATCGCCGTGGATTTGCCGGCGCCGTTGGGACCCAGCAAGCCCAGCACCTGCCCAGGCTCGGCACGCAAGGTGAGGCCGTCAAGAGCCGTCAACGAGCCATAGCGGCGGGTCAGCTGTTCGGTTTCGATCATGCGCGGGCAGAGGCCAGACAGGCAATGTCCGCCACTGTAACGCATGCCGGGCAAACCGAGCCCTAATCATCGCCACCAAGCTGCATCGCGTTGATCGCGGACACAAAAAAACTCCCGCCCGAAGGCGGGAGTTTTCAAAAACGCGACCACGATTGGATCAACCCGCCGTGGCGGCCTTCGCCGGAGCACTGGCGGCGCCAGCCGGTGCGCTGGAGGCGTTGGCCGGTGCGCTGGTGGCCATCGCCGGCGTGTTGAACGGCGTCTTGTTGTACAGGCCGGCGGCCTGTTCCGGCGTCTTGGCCGGGCCGTCCTTGAGCGGCAGGTAGACGTCGAACAACTGCTGGTCATAGGCCAACGGCTTGCCATCCGGACCCGGCGTCTGATAGCCATGGGCCTGAATATCGAATGGACGGTTGGCCACGTCATCGAACGGATAGCCGTGCGTATCGGCATAGGCCTCCAGACGCATGCGCGTCACGGCCACTCCCGCCGGCGATCCGTACCACTGCGCTTCCAGTGTCTTGCCGCCGAAGGCCAGCATGGCGCGCACGTCATGGTCGATGATCAGGCGACCGTGGTCATCCAGACTGCCGGGCTGCGGACCCACCGCGGAGCTGGCGCTGGCCGGAGCAGAACCGGCGCTGGCAACGCTGGCCGCACCGGCGGCGCTGGTCGCACCAGCCACGGCATTGTCCGGAGCCGGCGCGTGCGGTGCCGTCAGGGTGTACGACTTGCCGGCCAGCGTGACGGTGGAGCTGTTGACCGGAATGGCCACGTCGAACACGTACTGCTTGTCACCCCAGTTGGTGGTGAAGCGGATGCGCGGACCCACCTGCGTCAACCCCAGCTTCTTCGCCGCCGCCTGCAATTCGGCCACGGCCTTGTCGCTGGCGGTGTCGATTTCGGACAGGTCACGCGGCGCGCTGGTCGACATCAACAACACCGGCTGCTGCGGCAGCTCGACGATGGACGGATCCAGCGGCGTGCTGCCACCGAAGTTGCCGTACATGACGTTGGGAATGGACGCCAGCATGTTGCCGAAATTCTTCAGGCTGAACTGGATCAGCGCGTCCGGGCGGCCGTGGATGTACAGGCCGGCGTAGCGGTTGATGAGGTTCCAGCCGTACTTGACGTTGTAGGCCCAGGTGATGCGGACGAACTTCTGCTGCTCGCCGGTGCGCTGCAGGTTGATGACGAACTGCTTGTCATGCCCGTGCCAGTCGTTCTGCAACGCCCACACGAAGGTGGCCTTGCCGGTCAAATCGACCTTGTCGAAATCGGGCGTGGCCGACACCAGGGTCAGCTTGCCGTTGCCGGCGCCCTTCGGGTTGCCGGTCCAGCTGATGTTGGCGCCCGGACCGTACCATTTGTCCGGCGACTGCGTGTATTGCACGCTCGGATCGCTGGACTGCAATGCCGAGTAATCGGGGAAACGCCGATAGTTGTCGAACAGGTCATAGACGTGGCGGATGTCCTTCTGGACCACTGTGGACCGCTCGATATGCCCCGACGACGGCAACAACACGCCCACTACCAGTGCCAATACAAACACGATGAACAGGGCGACGATGAACTCAAAAAGACGCGTCATTCAAGCAATCTCCGGACGTCTTGTTTCAATGCCCGCGACCACGATCGGCACGGGCACCCCAAGGGTTTGGCGTTGACCTGCACCTGGCAAATCACACGCCGAAGTGGCTGATGTTACCGGTTCGACCGCTCGCGGGCTAGTGGGAGTCATGCCTTGAGGTGTTGAGGGCCATCACGGCCACAAACAACGGCCCATGCGGCCGGTTGTCTCAGACAATGCCCAGCTCCAGCGCCTTGAGGACGGCCCGGGTGCGGTCGCGCACGCCCAGCTTGGACAGGATGTTGGACACGTGGTTTTTGACCGTGCCCTCGGCCACATGCAGCGAATTGGCGATTTCCTTGTTGCTGTAACCGCCGGCCAGCAGGCGCAGGATCTCGGTTTCGCGCCCGGTCAGGGGGTCGGGCTGTTCCAGGCTGCTGAACTGGTTCTGGATGCGGTCGACACCCGCCAGCAGGCGCTGGGTGACGGCCGGCGCCACCAGCGAGCCGCCGCCGGCGACGGTGCGCACGGCCTCGACCAGCTGTTCCAGCGACACGTCCTTGAGCAGGTAACCGCGCGCGCCGGCCTTCAGGCCCGCCAGCACCAGCTGGTCATCGTCAAAGGTGGTCAGGATGACGGTCGGCGGCAGCACGCCGCGCGCGGACAGCGCCTGCAGCACCTCGATGCCGCTCATTTCCGGCATGCGCAGGTCCAGCAGCACGACGTCCGGCTTGAGCTGCGGCACGGTGGCCACGGCCTGCGCGCCATCGGCGCATTCGGCCACCACCTGGATATCGTCGGCCAGGTCCAGCAATGAACGGATCCCTTGCCGCACGATGGTCTGATCATCGACTAGACACACTGAAATCATGACTTTTCCCCACTATCACGACAATCACGCCTGACGCGAATGCGCAGGCACGGGCGAGTGTTCCGGTTCGGCGGCAAAACCGACTTCCGGCGCCAAGGGTAACCACGCCTGCAACAGGAAACCGCGGTTATAACCAGTGGCAATTTTCAGGCGTCCATTGAATTCTGCCAGACGCTCGCGCATGCCCGACAGCCCGTTGCCGGGATCAAGGTGCGTCGCACCGCGCCCGTCGTCGCGCGCGGTCAGAAGCAATTCGTTGCCGGCCACGCGTTCAAAGCTCAACCACAGATTCTGTGCCCTGGCGTGGCGCACGGCATTGGTGATGATTTCCTGCACCACACGCAGCAGTACCTGCGCCCGTCTGGGATCCTCCACCGCAAAGCGCGGCGGCAAGTCCAGATGCACATCCAGCGCCGGCACGCCTTCGATCAGGCCGTGCAGCGCCTTGGTCAAATCCAGCGCATCATCCTGGCGCATCTCGCTGACCACCTCGCGCACGTCGGCCAGAAGATGCTTGGCCGTGGCCTGCGCACGCAGCACATGGGTCGTGGCCGGCTCGCTGGTCAAATGGCTGGCCACTTCCAGGTTCAGCGTCAGTGCCGTCAGGTGATGGCCGATCAAATCGTGCAGCTCGCGCGCGATGCGAATGCGCTCGGCAATGCGGCTGGATTCGGCCAACAGCGCGCGCGTGGCCTGCAATTCGGCATTGAGCTGGCGTTGTCGCTCGCGCTCCTCGGCCTGCTGGCTGGCGATCATGGAAGTGACGAACACCAGCGTGGAAATGCCCAGATAAATAAGTGCCTGCATCAACGCCTTGCCGATGCCGGCCCAACCGGAGCTGTATTCGGGAAAACTGGCGTAGACCGGCACGAAGGCCAGGTTTTGCAACACCATCCAGGCCACGCCCAACGGCAACGGCAGCAGCCACGGCAACACCACCGCGACCACCACCATCAGCATCGCCGCCAGACCCGAGTGGCTGTACCAGCCCACGGCCAGCGCCATGCACGTCATCACCGTCAGGCCCAGCAGCTTCAGCGCCCAGTAGCGGCGCGAGCCCAAGTGTCGCGTCAGCAGCCAGTACAAAAGGCCAAACACCAGATAGCACACCGACCACAGCAAGCGCGCCAGGCCGGAACGATCAAGCTCGGTCAGGCGTTCGGCCGACCAATGCGCCACCAGCGGCAATCCCGCGCACAAGTACACGAGAAACGCGGCGTAGCGCAGCAGCGAGCGGATGTGGGTGAAGTAAGGCCGGGCCATGGCAGCATCATAGGTGGACAAGGTCCCCGCGCAACGGACCGGAAGTCACGCAAAAAACCATGCCGAAAGTATTGCCACGCCCTCGGCCGCCGGTTTCACAAGCGTGAATCGCGAACGCCGCAACTCCTTGCCTCAACGCTGATTTAACGGTGGACAAGGTGTCATCATGGCATAATGCCGACTGTTTCTGATGATGCCCGTTCGGGTGCCGTCAGCCCGAAACCGCTGCAACACGGAGTCTTGCGAATGGTTCTGGCCATCCGTGATGTGCGCGAGTGCGACCTGGACGCCGTTCTCGCCTTGAACAACGCCGCCGAAAGCGGCATTTCGCCGATGGATGGCGCGCAATTGCGCCGTTTTTACGAAATTGCCGACTACTTTCGCGTGGCCGAAGTGGACGGTCGTCTGGCCGGCTTCCTGATTGCCCTGCGCGAGCACGCGCCGGACGCCCATGCCAATTTCGAATGGTTCAAGCAGCGCTATCCGCGTTTTGCCTACGTCGACCGCATCGTCATCGCCAATGCTTATCGCCGGCACGGCCTCGGGCGCATTTTCTACTGCGACGTGCAAAGCTATGCCGAACCGCGCGTGCCGATGCTGGCCTGTGCCGTCGTGCTGGAACCGCGCGACGACGTCGCGGTGTTGTTCCATGGCACCTATGGATTCAAGGAAGTGGGCCAACGCGTGGAGCCGGCCAACGGCCGCCACGTCGGCCTGTTGTGCAAAAAAATGGAAAGCTACGCGTTCGTGCACGAGCGCTACGGCGAGGAATCCGCCCTGCCTCAAGTCCCCTGGCTGACCAACCGTCTGCCATTGGGCCCGGCTCCCGCCGACGTCACGGCTCATGGTCATTGCGCATGAAGAACACGGCGACAGCCATCGAAGAACCGCCTTGCGACCTGCGCTTCGGCCAGGTCGGCATTGCCTGCGTGCGCGTGCGCAAGACCGACGCCGCCGCATTGTGCGAAGACCTCGAACGCCGCGTGCATGCGGCGCCGCAGATGTTCACGCGCACGGCCGTGGTGCTCGACTTGAGCCACCTGCCGGACGGCCTGCCCGATGACGGCACGGTGGACGCCCTGCTCGAAGCCATCCGCGCCTCCGGCATGCTGCCGGTCGGCCTGGCTTACGCCGACAACCACACCGAAGAGCTGGCCACGCGCATGGGCCTGCCGGTCATCGCCAAATTCCGCGAGGCATTCCATGACGCGCCGGCGCCAGCGCCAGGCCGCGGCCGTTCCCGGCGAGCCGCTCCGGAACCGGCGGCGGAAACCACGCCAACCGCGGGCGTGGCGCAAACCCATCCGCACAACGTGCGTTCGGGCCAGCAGATCTACGCGCGCGAGCGCGACCTGGTCATCACCTCGGTCGTCGCCAACGGCGCCGAAGTCATCGCCGACGGCTCCATCCACGTCTACGGCACGCTGCGTGGCCGCGCCCTGGCTGGTGCCCAAGGCGACGTCAGCGCACGCATCTACTGCACCGATTTCCGCCCCGAGCTCATTTCCATTGCCGGCCACTACCGCGTTTTCGAGGAAATTCCCGCGGAATTTGCCGGCAAGGCCGTGCAATGTCGGCTCGATGGTGAAAAACTGCTGATCGAAACATTCTGAGCGTCACCACAGGGCAACCACTTAGACATACGGAGATTCACCTTGGCAGAGATTATTGTTGTCACCTCCGGCAAGGGTGGCGTGGGCAAAACCACCACCAGCGCCTCGCTGGCCACGGGGCTTGCCCAAGCCGGCAAGAAAGTGGCCGTCATCGACTTCGACGTCGGCCTGCGCAATCTCGACCTCATCATGGGTTGCGAGCGTCGCGTCGTGTATGACTTCGTCAACGTCATCAACGGCGAAGCCACGCTCAAGCAGGCGCTCATCAAGGACAAACGCCTGGAAAACCTGTTCGTGCTGGCCGCCTCGCAAACGCGCGACAAGGATGCGCTGACCCAGGAGGGCGTCGAAAAAGTGCTCGACGACCTGACCAGGAACGGCTTCGACTACGTCGTGTGCGACTCGCCCGCCGGCATCGAGAAAGGCGCGCACCTGGCCATGTACCTGGCCGATCGCGCCATCGTGGTGGTCAACCCGGAAGTGTCTTCGGTGCGCGACTCCGATCGCATCCTCGGCTTGCTGTCCAGCAAGACCCGCCACGCCGAGCGCGGCGAAGAGGAAGTCAAGCAGCAGCTGCTGCTCACGCGCTACAACCCCACCCGCGTGGCTGCCGGCGAGATGCTCAGCGTGCAGGACGTCGAGGAAATCCTCGGCATTCCCGTGGTGGGCGTCATTCCCGAATCCGAACAGGTACTGGCCGCCTCCAACGCCGGTGTGCCTGTCATCCTTGACGCCAACGCCCACGCCGGTCACGCCTACGCGGACGCCGTGGCCCGCCTGTTGGGTGAAGAACGCGTCATGCGCTTTGTGGACGCACCCAAGAAAGGTCTGCTCAAACGCATGTTTGGAGGTTGATCCATGGGCATCCTCGACTTTTTGCGCGGCAAGCCACACAACACCGCCAACATCGCGCGCGAGCGCCTGCGCATCATCGTGGCGCAGGAGCGCTCCACTCGCGGCGCGCCGGACTACCTGCCGCTGATGCGCAGCGAGCTGCTCGAAGTGATCAAGAAATACGTCCACGTCGACATCGACGCCATCAGCATCAACCTCGAACATGACAGCGGCCACGAGATCCTGGAACTCTCGGTCGCCCTGCCCGACGGCAAACCCGCCGCGGTCTGAAGTCATCCGTCCCATCGTGCCGGGCAGCCACGGCTCGCCCGGCCATCCTTTCCCGACGCTGCCGCGCTCGCGCACGCTGATGCATTCCCCAACCGCCACCGAACCGCTACCCGTCGACCCCGCCGACAGCGTGCTGCGCCTGCATGACCTGGGCTTTGCCGAACCCTCGGCCCTGCTCGCCCGCTTCGGGTTGAGCCTGCAGCGCGTTGCGGCCGGCGAACCCATCCCGGGAAGTTTCTGGGGTGACGAAGAAGCCGGCATCATCGGCACCCGCGTGTTCGCGCGCGACGACACTCCCGTGCATTCATTGCTGCACGAGGCCTGCCATCTGATCGTGCTGCCGCCGGAAAGACGTCCGGACGTCCATACCGATGCCACTGATTCGGTCGAGGAAGAGGACGCCACCTG
>DASVGR010000127.1:0-48334 GCA_036379395.1 Rhodanobacteraceae bacterium
CTGAAAGCCTCCGGACGCAGGCACTGGCGCATGGCAGTCAGGATGCCGGCCAGTTTGTCTTCCATGTGCCACGGCGGATTGATCAGTGCCATGCCGCAGCCGTTGAGACGCAGGGCCGAGTTGTCGGGATGGATGAAAAACTCACCAACCAGGCTGTTGCCCGCGGCATGGTTGCCCAGCCAGCGCCGGAACGGCTGCACATCGGCACCGCGCTTGATCGGATACCACACGGCGTAACGGCCGGTGGGCCAACGCGCCATGGCCTGTTCCAACGCCGATTCAATCAGGCGGAACTCGTCGGCCTGCGCCTCGAACGGCGGGTCGATCAGCACCAGACCGCGTTTTTCGCGTGGCGGCAGCAGGGCCGGCAAGGCTTCGTAGCCGTCGCGCCGATGCACATGAAAACGCTTGTCGGCATGCACCAGACGGTGCAGCGCCTGCGCCTCGGCTTCCTGCAACTCGCACAGGACGGCGCTGTCGTTGTCGCGCAGCAACTGGCGCGCCAGCAGCGGCGAACCGGGATACGGCCGTCCATCTGGCGCGGCGGAATCATTGGCAAAAGCACGCACCTGCTCGACATACGCCGCCAGTGCCGGCGGCGGTGATGCCAGATCCAGCAATCGCAGGACGCCATCGGCTGCCTCGTCCGTCTTGCGCGCGGCCTCGCCGGCCAAGTCGTAGCAACCGCGACCGGCATGCGTATCGAAGTAGCAAAACGGCGTTGATTTGGCGCGCAACGCGCACAGCAGTTCAATCAGTACGGCATGCTTGAACACGTCGGCAAAATTGCCGGCATGGAAGGCGTGGCGATAATTCATGGGGCGAACGAGCGGCTTCATCGCGGCAGTATAGCCAGCTGCGGAGCGACAACTGCGTCCTCGTGCCACGCCGAAGCTTGACCGGGGTCAAACGCCCACGCCACCCCTCACCGTAGGATGCGGCCATGGGCATGTTCCGCTCCGCCTGGTTCAAGGATTTGTTTGGCACGCCGCTGCGCCACGACGTGGGCGCGCTGCCGGCCATGCCGACATCGTTGCTCACGCGCGATCCGTTGCTGCTGGCTTTCGCCACCCAGACCGGCGCCGCCGAAACCATCGCCAAGGCCACGCGCGACGTACTCACAACACGCGGCGTCGACGTGCGTTTGATCGAGTTTTATGACCTCGACCGGCACATCCTCGAAAACGCTTCGCAGGCCCTGTTCGTGGTCAGCACCACGTGCGACGGCGACCCACCGGACATGGCCGAAGATTTTCGCAAGCAGGTCATGGCCGCGCCGGCCGCTCTGCCCGGCCTGATGTACGGCCTGCTGGCCCTGGGCGACCACGACTACGACGATTTTTGCGGTTTCGGCCGCGCCTTTGACACCTGGCTCGACGCCAGCGGCGCGCACGCCTGGTTCGACCGCATCGAAGTGGACGACGAAGACCCCGACACCATCGCGCACTGGCACCGCGCCGTGCAATTGCTGGCCGGCGTCACCCTGCCGGCCTGATGCGACAAGGCCGCGCCTCGCGGCACGGCCTTGTCGGTTTGACGCCAAACGCGAACGCTCAGCCGTTGCCAACCACGTCGGCGATGGCCTGGCACACGTAGGCGATGTTGCCTTCGCTCAGCCCGGCCACGTTGGCGCGGCCCGAACCGACCATGTAAATGCTGTGCTTTTCGCGCAGCACCGTCACCTGCGCCGGCGTCAGGCCGGTGTAGGAAAACATGCCGCGCTGGTCGGCCACGAACGCGAAGCGCTCGCCCAGACCATGCGGCTTCAAGCCATCGACGAACTGCCGGCGCACGCCGTTGATGCGGTTGCGCATGCTGTCCAGCTCGGCCAGCCACTGCGCGCGCAGTTCGGACGAGTCGAGAATGGTCGTGACCACGGCCGCGCCGTGCGCCGGCGGGTTGGAATAGTTGGCACGCGCCACGCGCGCCAGCTGTGAGCGCACGTTGGCCGTGGTTTCCGCATCCTTGGCCACGGCAATGAAGCTGCCGGTGCGCTCGCGGTACAGGCCGAAGTTCTTCGAGCACGACTGCGTGATCAGCACTTCGTCCACGTTCTCGGCGAACAGGCGCGTGCTGTAGGCGTCTTCGTCCAGACCATCGCCAAAGCCCTGGTAGGCAAAGTCGATGAACGGCAGCAGGCCACGTTCCTTGACCACGCCGAGAATGGCCTGCCACTGCTCGCGGCTGGGATCGAAACCGGTCGGGTTGTGGCAGCAGGCGTGCAGCAGCACCACGTCGCCGGCCGGCAGCGTCTTGAGCTTGGCCAGCAAGGCATCGAAGTCGAGCTGATTGTTGGCGTCGACGTACGGATAGCGCTCGATCTTCAGCCCGGCCGCGTTGGCGATGGCGATGTGGTTCGGCCAGGTCGGCTCGGGCAGCCAGATGGTCTTGCCCGGATACTGTCCGGACACGAAATCCATCGCCAGGCGCAGCGCGCCGGTACCGCCCGGTGCCTGCGTCACGCTGACGCGCTTGGCGGCCAGCACGGCGCTGTCGGCACCAAACACCAGCTTCGCCACTTCGTCGCCAAAATGCGGATCGCCGTGCGAGCCAATGTAGGATTTGGTCTGCTCGACGTCGACCATCGCGCGCTCGGCCGCCTTGACGGCTGCCATGATCGGCGTGCGGCCTTCAGGGTCCTTGTACACGCCGACACCCAGATCGACCTTGGACGGATTGGGGTCGTCATTGAACTGCTGGATCAGGCCCAAAATGGCGTCGCCAGGGACTCGCGCGACTGACTCGAACATGATGCTTCCTCGGCAAATGGAAAACGAAGCCCGGTACCCGGACATCGGCGGCCTAGTTTAATGGTTTCACCGCGCGACGCGGCGACATGCTACCGATCGCCATAAGCCGGTTCGGCTTGATTCACTCTCTTTCACGCTGATTCCAGCCACGGCGCCAGCGCCGCGTCGGCCGTCTGGTCCCAATGCTTGCTGGCCGCCGGATTGGCCGGACTGGGATGCAGCAGATAGCCGACCGGGATGCGCTCGCCGCAAGCGTTTTGCGCACGTTCCTGCGCCCAGCGGCCAATACCGACCACCGCGCGCGGCTGCAACACATCCAGCAGACGCGCCAACGCCGCGTCGCAGGCTTTCAGCAACGGCGCCAGCTCATCGGCGTGCAGCTTGCCCGGCACCAGATTGCGGCCGTCGGCAATGAACAGCAACGGGCAATAATTCCACACCATCAGCTGCGCAAAAAACGCCTCCGGTGTACCGAACCGCTGTTGCGCCCAGCCCCAGAACCGCTTGCCGCTGCCTTCGCTGCGCGTGCAATCAAAGCCCACGATCGGATACCTGGGATGCGTTTGCGGCAACGGCCCGCGCAACGGGGCCGCGATGCCCAGCCAGTCGCGCGCCATGTGGATTTCGCCAAACGGCACGCCGGTCTGCGCCATGCCCCACGGGCCGGGATTCATGCCCAGCAGCAGCACGCGGCCCTTGGCATCACCCGCTTTTTCAAGGTACTGCCGATGCGCGGTCCACGCGTACGCAAGCGGGTTGTAGACATGGCTGGGCGTGGTGAACGTCAAGCGGCCAACCGTGCGGCCCAGTTTTTTCGCCACATCCGACAGGGGCACCGCGTCTTTCGCGATCATGCGATCGTCTTGAGCGCAGGTTCGGCGGTCACCGGCCGCACGTCCGGCAAGAAATAGGCAAACAGGCCCAGCAGAGGCAGATACGCGCAGATGTGATACACGAACGAAATGCCGAAGTGGTCGGCCACCACGCCCAGCACCGCCGCGCCGATGCCGCCCAGACCGAAGCTGAAGCCATAGAACATGCCCGACACCATGCCCACGCGATGGCTGAGCATGTCCTGCGCGTACACGATGATGGCCGGGAACGCCGAAGCCAGAATCAAGCCGATCACCACGCTCAGTGCCACCGTCACGCCCAGCCCCACGAACGGCAACGCCAGCGTGAACGGCGCGCAGCCCAGAATGGAAAACCAGATCACGCGCTTGCGCCCGATGCGGTCGCCCAGCGGCCCGCCGATCATGGTGCCGCCGGCCACCGAAAACAAAAACACGCCCAGCAGCAACGCGGCCGTATGCGCCGTGAGGTGAAACTTCTGCATCAGGTAAAACTCGTAATAGCTGCTGATGCTGGCCAGATAGAAAAACTTCGAAAACATCAGCAACAGCAGCAGCCCGATCGTGTGCCGCACCAGCTTGACCGGATACAACGGCGCGTCCCCGGCATTGCGCTTGGCCACGCGCTCGTTGCGATGGCGGCTGTACCAGCGGCTCACCTGCAGCAGAATGACGATGGCCGCCAGCGCCAGCAGACCGAACCAGCTCACATGGCCGCGCCCGTACTTGAGCACGATCGCCGCGGCCAGCACCGGCCCCAGCGCCTGGCCCAAATTGCCGCCAATCTGGAACACCGACTGCGCAAAACCGAAGCGCCCGCCCGACGCCATGCGCGCCACGCGCGACGACTCGGGATGGAACACCGACGAGCCGCAGCCGATCAGCGCCACGGCCAGCAGCAAAATCGGATACGACGGCGCCATCGACAGCAGCAGCAAGCCGCTCAACGTGAAACACATGCCCACTGGCAGCGAATACGGCAGCGAATGCTTGTCCGTCACCATGCCGACCACCGGCTGCAACAGCGAAGCGGTCAACTGGAATGTCAGCGTGATCGCGCCGATCTGGAAGAATCCCAGGTCGAATTCGCCCTTCAGCAGCGGATAAATCGCCACGATCACCGACTGCATCATGTCGTTGAGCACGTGCACCGAGCTCACGCCGGCCAGCACGCTGTAGCGCGTCGGTCGCCGGGCCGGAACCGCCGTGGACGCTTCGGTCACCGGCACTGCCGTTTCATGCGCGTCCATCAGGCAACCCTCCGCGCACGGTCAACAGGCAGGCAAAAAAAGGCGCCAGCGCAAACTTGGCTGGCGTTGAACAGACAAATCAATCGAGCGCGCACGCGGAAATTCCTGAAGCGACAGCGAGACGGCGCCCATGGTAACGCTTGCGTGAAGACACGGGCTGATCTGCCGCGCACAAACAAAAAGGCCATCCGAAGATGGCCTTTTGCTTTTACTGGTGGGCGGTACAAGGATCGAACTTGTGACACCTGCCGTGTGAAGGCAGTGCTCTACCGCTGAGCTAACCGCCCCGAAGGGAGCCGGCATTTTACGGATGCCGGCCCGTCGGGTCAATGGGCAAACAGCGATTGTGCCCGATTTGATGACGCAGAAGCGGATGCAACCGATGTGGATGCTTTTGTAGGAGCCCGCCTGCGGGCGAAAAGATCTTGCCATGCACCAGCATCAAGCCATCGCGCGCAGGCGCGCTCCTACAAAGATCACAAGCCATGACCATGCGCCTGTAGGAGCCCGCCCGCGGGCGAAGGGATCTGGCCTTGGACCATCATCTGGTCATCGCGCGCAGGCGGCTCCCACAGGATCAGCGCGAGGTTTGGCGCAGGCGCGCATCAAGCGCCTGCAGGAAGGTGTCGGGCAGCACGGCATCGACCGGCACGCTCCACATGCGGTCGGTGGCAAACGCCGCGCATTTGACGGCGTCCTTTTCCGTCATCAATACCGGCGCGTCGTCGCCAAAGGCAAGATCGGCGGACACGTAGGCGTGATGGTCGGCAAAGGCATGTTCGACCACGTCCAGACCCTGCGCGCGCAAGCTGTCGAAAAAGCGTTGCGGATGGCCGATGCCGGCCACGGCATGCACGCGCCGGCCGACCCATTGCGACAGCGGCTGGCACACATCAACCTGATCGAGCCGGCAAGCCTGGCTGCCAGCCAGCATCATGGCCACCTCACCATCCCGCGCCTCGCCGCCGTTGACGACGCAAAAATCCACGCGCTCCAGGCGTGACGGCGGCTCGCGCAACGGGCCGCACGGCAGCATCAGGCCGTTGCCCAGTCGGCGTGTGCCATCGACGACGTTGATTTCGACATCCCGTGCCAGGGCGTAATGCTGCAAACCGTCGTCGGCGATGACCAAGTCGCAGCCGGCATCCAGCAGCAGGCGCGCGGCGGCCGGGCGGTCGTGGCCCACAGCAACCGGCACGCCGGCGCGGCGGCGGATCAGGCTGGGTTCGTCGCCGAATTGCTCAGGATCGAGGGTATCCGGCAGCAACGCCGTGCCTTGCACGTTGCCGCCATAGCCGCGGCTGACCACGCCGGGCCGCCAGCCGCACGCGCGCAAATGCCGCGTCAGGGCGATGACCAGCGGCGTCTTGCCGGTACCGCCCAGCGCGATGTTGCCGACCACCAGCACCGGCACCGGCAAGCGCTCGGCCTTGAGCCAGCCCCGCCGGTAAGCCGCGACCCGCATGGCCACGATGGCGCGGTACAGCCACGTCAGCGGACGCGGCAGCCACGGCCGTCGCGAGCCGCCGTACCAGCGCGCCACCAGGCGTTCGGCCAGGGACACGCGACCGGCCTCAGTCCGCGCCGCCAACCGCGGCGCTCGTCGCATCGTGGAATTGCATGCGATGCAACGCGGCGTATTGGCCACCGGCCGCCAGCAATTGGGCGTGCGTGCCGCGCTCGACGACCCGGCCACGGTCCATCACCGCTATCTGGTCGGCATGTTCGATGGTCGACAGTCGATGCGCGATGACCAGCGTGGTGCGGTTGGCCATAAGGCGCGTCAACGCGTCCTGGATCAGGCGCTCGGATTCGGTATCCAGCGCCGAGGTGGCTTCGTCGAGGATGAGGATCGGCGCGTTCTTGAGGATGGCACGGGCGATGGCGATGCGCTGGCGTTCTCCGCCGGACAACGCATTGCCGCCGGGGCCGATGGGTGTATGGATGCCATCGGGCAGCTGGCGAATGAATCCCATGGCGTTGGCCGCCTCGGCCGCCGCAATGATGTCCGCCTCGCTGGCGCCGGCCAGTTCGCCGTAGGCGATGTTGTGGGCGATGGTGTCGTCGAACAGCATCACCGATTGCCCGACCCATGCCAATTGCCGGCGCAAATCGGTCAGGCGATAGCTGTCCAGACGCACACCATCAAGCAGAATGTCGCCCTTGGTCGGCTCGTGAAACCGCGGCAGCAGGCTGGCCAACGTGGTCTTGCCGCTGCCGGAACGCCCGACCACCGCCGTCATGCTGCCCGCTGCACAAACCAGATCCACGCCACACAAGGCATCCTGCGCACTGTCGGGATAGCGCATTGTCACATCGTTGAACGCCAGCTCGCCCCGGGCTCGTTGCAGCGTACGTGTGCCGGTATCGCGTTCGACCGGCGAATCCAGGACTTCGAAGATTTCCTCGGCCGCCGCCATGCCGCGCTGGATGGTGGACTGCACCGTGGTCAGGCGTTTCAGTGACGGCAGAATGGCGCTCATGGCCACGAACATCTGCATGAAGCCGCCAGCCGAGATGTTGCCGATGATGTCCGGCCGCGTGGCCATGAACACGATCAGCGCCACCGACATGGCCGCCACGACCTGCACCGTGGACGAGGCCCACGCGTTGGTGGTCGCCACCTTGATATTCAGGCGACGGTCGCGCTGGGTGATGTCGGCAAAACGCGTGCTTTCATGCGCCTGGCCGCCATAAACCTTCACCTCGCGCTGGCCCATCACGGCTTCTTCGACCGTACCGGTCACCGAACCCATCACGCCTTGCACGCTGCGGTTGATGCGCCGGTAACGCCGACTGACGACGGTGACAATCAGCGCCACCACCGGCACCAGAATGAACAGCGCCAGCGTGAGATAGGCGTTGGTGTAGACCATCAAGCCCACCATGCCGACGATCGTCAACGTATCGGTGATGGCAATCTTGACGGCATTGGTGGACGCGTTGGCCACCTGTTCGGCGGTATACGTGATGCGTGCAATCTGGTGGCCGGACGCTTCACCCGCGTAAAAATTCGAACCTATGCGCAGGTATGTATCGAATACGTCCATACGCATCTGACGCACGACCGATCGGCCGATATAAGCCGATCCGTAACGTTCGGAAAACGTGCCGAAACCGCGGATCACGAACACGATGATGATCCAGATCGGCATCCAGAAGATGACAAACGGATCGCGCAAGGTGATCATCTTGTCCAGCATCGGCTTGATCAATTGCGTGAATGCCACCAAGCCGGCCGCATCCAGCAGCATGCCGACCATGGCCACGACCACGATCGGCCAATACGGTTTGACGTAGCCCAGCAAGCGCTTGTAGATCGGCCAGGTACGACTGTGCGCCGATGCGTTGGTGTCCATGATCAGGAGCCCGCGGCTTGCTTGCGCGGTTGCCGCGTGGCCATGGACAGGCGGCTGAAGCCCAGTTGCCCCAGCACGTCCATGGCCGTCACCACGGACTGGTGCGAGGTTTGCGCGTCGGCCTGCAAGGTGACCGGACGGTCACGATCGCTGCCGGCCACGGCGCTGATGGCGCGCTTCAACGCGCTTTCGCTCTGCCCCAGCACGGCATGGCCGCCGACAAAATAATGCCCGCCGCGATCGATCATGATGACCAGCGGCCGCGTCTGCGCCGCGTGGTCCACCGCGCTGGCAGTCGGCAGCGTGACCTTCATGCCGCCATGGCGAATGAAGGTCGTCGTCAGCACGAAAAACATCAGCAACGTCAGCAACACGTCGATCAACGGAATGACGTTGATCTCGAAATCGGTTTCGCGGCGGCCATCACCCAAGCGCATGCGTCACCTCAACGTGCCGGCGTGGCGCGGGCCGGTCGACGGGCGGCCGTCGGTGCGGCAGGCTTGGCCGCAGCCGGCGCCCGAACCGGTGCCGGCGCGGGGGCGGCCGGTGGCGTGGACAAGTCGTCCAGCAGCGCCGTCGCCTGCTTTTCCATCTCGACCAGCAAGCCGCTGACGCGCGAGCGGAAATGACGATGCAGGATGTAAGCCGGAATGGCCACCACCAGACCGGTCGCCGTGCATACCAGCGCCTGGCCGATGCCGCCGGCCATCTTCATCGGATCGCCCACGCCACTGACCATGACGGTCAGGAACATTTCGATCAGGCCGATGACGGTGCCCAAAAGGCCCAGCAGCGGCCCGATCAGCGCGATGGTGCCCAGCGCACTCAGAAACCGCTCCATGCGATGCACCACATGCCGGCCGGCGTCTTCGATGCGTTCCTTGATGACGTCGCGCGGGCGATCGCGCACGACCAGCGCGGCCGCGAACAGCTCGCCCAGCGGCGAGCCTTCCTCAAGCGCCTTGAGGTGCTCGTTGTCCAGCCGCCGCGAATGCGCCCATTGGCGCACCTCGTCATACAGGCCCGGCGGCAATACCGTGTCGTGCCGAAGCGACCAGAACCGCTCCAGCACGATCGCCAGCATGATGGCCGAACACAGCAGGATCGGCAGCATGGGCCAGCCGCCCGCCATCAGGATATCCAGCACGTCACGTCTCCACGCCTAAACTTCTCAGGTTGGCATCATAGCAGCGCCCCCGCCCGTCTTGGCTGGGATGCGCTTCGCAAACTCTCAGCCATGCGGCGGATGCGCGACGACAAACCAGCCGATCGCAGCCAGCAAATTGTTCGTGGCATGCATGGCGACCGACGGCCACAGCGAGCGCGACTTGACGCGCAGCCAGGCCAGCGCCACGCCCAGCAGCATCAAGTCCGGAATGGGATACCACGCGAACTTGAAATCGGGCAGGTGCGCGCCACCGAAAATCAGCGCGCTGACAAGGATCGCCGGCCACACCGGCATGCGCCGCATCAAGCCGGACAGCAGCACGCCGCGAAACAGCAATTCCTCGATCAGCGGCGCCACGCACACGACCAGCGCCGCCAACGCAATGCGCATTCCCAGCGGGACGTTCTTGCCCATCACGCTGACGTCCTGATGGAACGCGTGACCGTGCGCCAGGAACTCCGTCAGCCAACTGCCGCCATAGGCCAGCGCGACAGCGGCAGCCACCGCCATGGCAAAAAACATCCACGGCCGCTCCGGACGCACGAAGCCGAACCCCGGCGGATCGGCCACGCTCCATTGCTCGCGCCAGAACCGGCGGGTCAGCCACAACGTCAACGCGGCCACGATGGCCAGCACGATGATCGTCAGCCCCGTCTTGATCGACGGCTCGTGCAAAAGCCGGCCAATGGCGGCCGCGCCGAAATGATGCCCGGTGGCGCCCTGGATGAAGGCGTAAACGAAGATGCCGACCAGCCCCACCACGGCGCCGACCACGGCCTGCAACAGGAAGTACAGCGCCACCATGCCCAGCCCGCTCCAGATGCCGGGCCGACGCGGCGGTTGGGGCGCCAGCACGGCTGGATCGAAATCGGGGGCTGAATCGGTGGAAATGGTCACGTGTCAAATCCGTTGCTGGTTGTCATCGACCGGGCACGGGCATGGCCCGCATCCTCATTGTCGCCCGCACACTCTTACGCGCGGGCATGACGCAGGCCTACATCCCGCCACGATCTTCGCGGCTGCCATGCATCATGCCCGCACATCAGGCTGGCTGTCATGGACCAGCCGACACTTGCGACAACACATCCCCCATCCGGGTTCAGCTTGGTCGAACAATTGGCCTGCCTCGCCGTGGTCGCCGTATTGACGACCCTGGCGGTACCGGCCATGAGCGGCCTGCTGACCCGTTCGGCCACGCGCTCGACCGCGGACACGCTGTTCCGCGCCGCCCACGTCGCCCGCACCTACGCCATCACCCACGACAGCGACACCTTGCTGTGTCCCAGCCTGGACGGTCACCGTTGCGACGCCAGCCACGGCTGGCAGGCGAACTGGATCGTGGCGCGCGACCGCAACCACGACGGCCAGCCCGACATCGCGCCGATATTGCGCCTGCAGCCTTCCGCGCACACGCGGGTTGCCGGCACGCGCGGCCGTGACCACGTGCGCTTTCGTCCCGACGGCAGCGCCGCCGGCACCAACCTCACCCTGATCGTGTGCGCCGCGGCATCCGCGCCAGCGCACGCCGTCGTCATTTCCAACACCGGCCGTGTCCGCGAGGCGCCGGCCAGCGCAGACGAAAAATCGCGTTGCACCTCTTCCAAATAGCTTTCGCTTGCGTATAATCGCCGTCCGCTCATGGGCGCCACCACCGGCGTGCATGGCGTTTCGATCCCGCAAACGGCCCTTGACAGAACCCGTCACAATGCCCAAAATTGCGAGCTCGCTGCCCGAGTAGCTCAGCTGGTTAGAGCATCTGACTGTTAATCAGAGGGTCACAGGTTCGAGTCCTGTTTCGGGCGCCATCTTTCGAAAAAGGCCTTGCTTTTGCAAGGCCTTTTTCTTTGTCCGCGGCCGCACGATTTAAGATGGGCGCATCTGCCCCCACCTTTCAGCCATGAGCGAACACGACGAACGTTTTCACCTGGTCGCGCCCTACCAGCCGGCCGGTGACCAGCCGCAGGCCATCGACAAGCTGGTCGATGGCTTCGAAGCCGGTCTGGCCGGCCAGACCCTGCTGGGCGTGACCGGCTCGGGCAAAACCTTCACCATCGCCAGCGTGGTCGAGCGCATCCAGAAACCCACCCTGGTGCTGGCGCCCAACAAGACACTGGCCGCGCAGCTGTACGGCGAGTTCCGCGCGTTCTTCCCCGACAACGCGGTCGAGTATTTCGTCAGCTACTACGACTACTACCAGCCCGAAGCCTACGTGCCGGCCTCGGACACGTTCATCGAAAAAGACTCGTCGATCAACGAGCACATCGAGCAGATGCGCCTGGCCGCGACCAAGGCGCTGCTGTCGCGGCGCGACGCGCTGATCGTGTCCACCGTGTCGGCCATCTACGGCCTGGGCAACCCCGAGGATTACTTGAGCCTGCGCCTGATCCTGGCCATCGGCGAGCGCATCGACAGGGGCAAGCTCATCCATCAATTGACCGAGCTGCAATACACGCGCAACGACATGGAATTGCATCGCGGCACCTACCGCGTGCATGGCGAAAACATCGACGTGTTCCCGGCCGAATCCGACACCGAGGCGCTGCGCATCGAACTGTTCGACGGCGAGGTCGAGCAATTGGCGCTGTTCGACCCGCTCACCGGCGAGGTCAAGCATCGCGTGCCACGCTACACCGTTTACCCGCGCACGCATTACGCCAGCACGCGCGCCAGCGTGCTCAACGCCATCGAGACGATCAAGGTCGAGCTGAAGGAACGCCTGGACATCCTGCGCGACGAGAACAAGCTGGTCGAAGCACAGCGGCTGGAACAGCGCACCCGTTTCGACATCGAGATGATGGCCGAAGTCGGCTACTGCCAGGGCATCGAAAACTATTCACGCCACCTTACCCGCCGCCTGGCCGGCCAGCCGCCGCCAACCTTGTTCGACTACCTGCCCGACGACGCGCTGATGGTCATCGACGAGGCGCACGTGACCATTCCGCAGCTGGGCGCCATGTACAAGGGCGACCGCTCGCGCAAGGAAACGCTGGTGCAGTTCGGCTTCCGCCTGCCCTCCGCGCTCGACAACCGCCCGCTGCGCTTCGAGGAATGGGAAGCCCGCGCGCCGCGCGCCATCTACGTGTCAGCCACGCCGCGCAGCTACGAGCTGGAGCATTCCGGCGACGCCATCGTGGAGCTGGTCGTGCGTCCCACCGGCCTGCTCGATCCGGAAGTGGAAGTGCGCCCGGTGCGCACGCAGGTCGACGACGTGCTCAGCGAGATCAACGCGCGCGTCAAGCTGGGCGACCGCGTGCTGATCACCACGCTGACCAAGCGCATGGCCGAAAACCTCACCGATTACCTGAGCGAACAAGACGTCAAGGTGCGCTACCTGCACTCGGACATCGACACCGTCGAGCGCGTGGACATCATCCGCGACCTGCGCCGCGGCGAGTTCGACGTGCTGGTCGGCATCAACCTGCTGCGCGAAGGGCTGGACATGCCCGAAGTGTCGCTGGTGGCCATTCTCGACGCCGACAAGGAAGGCTTTCTGCGTTCCACCGGCTCGCTCATCCAGACCATCGGCCGCGCGGCCCGCAACGCGCGCGGCAAGGCCATCCTGTACGGTGACGAGATCACGCGCTCAATGCGCGCGGCCATGGACGAAACCGCGCGCCGCCGCGAAAAACAGATGGCCTACAACACCGAGCACGGCATCACGCCCACAACCATCGTGCGCCGCATCGCCGACATCATGGAAGGCGCGCACGGCGAGGATGTCACCGGCCGGCATCGCGGCAAGACCTACCAGGCGCGCACCGCCGCCGTGGCCGAGGACCAGCCCGACTACACGGCCATGAACGCCAGGCAGATAGCTTCAGTGCTGAAAAAACTCGAATCGCGCATGTACAAGCACGCGCAAAACCTGGAGTTCGAACAAGCCGCGCAAGTGCGCGACGAAATCCACGCCATCAAGCAACAGGCGTTGCGCTGATCACCGGCCGGGGCCGACATCACTCGCGCGTTTGCGATGCCGCGCCGGCGTAGCGTCGGCCTTTCCACACCGATCGCGTGCCGCCCAGGCTGCGCCACGCCGACAACCACGTCGCCCACAGGAAAACACCCGCCGCCAACGGCAGGCACGGCGCCAGCCAGAGACATCGCCGGTAGTAACGCAACACCGGCACGTGGCTGATCGCCAGCAGCAGCCACGCCAGCGCACCGATTGCGCGAATGCGGGCAGTGCCGCAAGCCACGCCGACCAGCGGCAGCCAGAACACCAGCACCAGCAACAACGACGCGGCCAGCAGCCGCCACCACGATTCGCGCAACTGCACGAACGCCGTGCGCGCCACCATGCGCACGATGTCGGCCAGACCGGAACGGCGCTGGCTGACGGCATCATGCGTCAACCCGATCCAGCAGCGATGACCGCCGCGCTTGACGTGCGCCGCCAGCGTGCAGTCGTCGATGATGGCGTCGCGCCACGCGGCAAAGCCGCCCACATCCAGCAGCGCCTGGCGTTCGATCAGCACCACGCCGCCGGCCGCGGCTGCCACGCGCGAATCCGCGCGATTGGCCAGGGCAAACGGGTACAGCCATTTGAAAAAGTACACGAACGCAGGCAACAGCCAACGCGCGGCCCAGCCTTGCCCATTCGGACACGCGCACAACGACACCAGCGCGAAGCCTTGCTCCGCCTTGCATCGCAATGCCGGCAACAAGCCCGGCGCCAGACGGATATCCGCGTCCAGCAACAACACATACGGTGTGGTCACTTGCGCCAACCCTTGCTGCATCGCCCACAACTTGCCGGTCCATCCCGGCGGCGGCGTCGAACCGGCAACCACTTGCAAATGACGCAGGCCGCAAGCCTGCGCCACCGCCACCGTCGCGTCATCCGATTCGTCGTCGACCAGCACCACCGGCAAACCGGCGTCCGTCGCGGCCAGCGTCCGCAAGGTCGTGCCGATTGCTTCCGCCTCGTTGCGCGCGGGAATCAGCACGGTCACGTCCGACACGTCTGGTGCCCCAGCGGCATCGGCGTCCAGCCGCTCGCGGCAACGCCACGGCTGCCACGGCAACAGCAACGCCACCAGCCAGACAATCAAAGCCAACGTGACCAGCATCGACAACATGGCATCCCTCGCGACACCGCAATGACCGGGACGGAACAGCGTCAGTATCCGGCGCAATCGCCGTGCTGTAAAATCCCCGCCACGCCGCGCGAAATCGGCTTACGGCGCATCCTTCGGCCAGCGGAACAGGCCGGCGTAATCGGCGTCCGTGCGGCGGCAGGCACGCCAGGCCAGACCGCCTTCGGCCATGGCGTCGCGAATGCTCGGCGCCATCAACTTGAGCGACGCGGCGCCCACGTGGTCGCGCATCCGCTCGCGCGGCGGGCGTTGCATCAAGTCCAGCGCCCAGTCCGGCAACAGGCTCGCGGCCGCGCCCAGGAACATGCGTCGGCCCAACCCGGCCAGCGGGATCGGCAGGTCGATGCTGTCCAGCGTGCGCAACACGGTGGCACAGCGCTCGTCGAACACCAGTTGCGCACGTTCCGCATCGAAAAAAGCCGTCAAGTCGGCCAGGGTTTTCGGCACGTCACGCGCGCCCAGCGCCTCGGCCACGCGGGCAAACTCGGCCAGGTAGCGATCCTGCAGCGGCACCGGAATGTCGGCGTGGCAGTACGCCCGATACGCCTTGAGAAAACACCACGCCTCGGCGCACTGCACCCACGTCAGAAGATGCGGATCGTCGGCCCGGTACGGACGTCCGTCCAGCGCCGTGCCAACCACATGCAGGTGGACTCTGCGCACATGCTCGATGATGGCCTCGGCAGGCGCCGACGGCGCGTAGGTCGTGCGTCCGACAAACGCCGTCGTGCGGCGCAGGCGTCCCAGGATGTCGTGCTGGAAACTGGAATGGTCCCATACGCCGGCCATGGCCAGCGGATGCAGCATCTGCAACATCAGCGAAGCCAGGCCGCCGGCCATCATGCTGGGAAAGTCCGCGTGGATCTTCCACGTGATGCTGTCGGGGCCGAACAAGCCGGCGTCACCTTTGGGCGCGTCGTAATCGGGCGCCGGACCGTCGTGCGAAAGCACAGCCAGCACCTGGCGACGCAATTGTCGCCGCATGCCTGCCGGCAACAGCTTGATGCCCGGCAGCCGTCCCGTCGTCCGCCGTACCGATGCTTCCGCCCGCGTTTTCGACACCGCCCGAGTCCTCGCAGTCCAAAGTCACCGGACATTGTAAGCAAGGCGCCGGCCCCCATCGCCAGTCTTTCCGAAACCAGACCGCCCGCACACATCCGGCATCGCGCACGGCGCGAAAAGCCGCCGCCGTGCGCCCGTCCACAACCCCGACATTTACCCGGCCGGCCGCGCGCGGCATACTTGCGCGCGGAACGTTCCCCCCTTTTGCGTTCCATCGACGCCGGGCCACCGGCGCCACCCGACATCACTACAACACAACAATCGCGACACAGGCAGCCGCAAGGCCGCCCATGTTCGCGCATGGAGGCAGTACATGAAGCTCATTGCCCATACCCGATCGCGCCTGCTGCGCACCGGGCTCGTTTCCATCGCCCTGACGCTGGCCATGGCCGGCATGGCCCAGGCCGCCGACAACGGCAGCATCATCTTCGGCAACGCCGGCCCCGGCCAGAACATGAGCGTCACCGTCGTGAGCACCACCGGCGTGGTGCGCACGGCGTCCGTCGATGCCAGCGGCAACTACGTCATCAGCAACCTGCCGGCCGGCGTGTACACCGTCAGCCTGAGCAAGCAGGGCATGGTCATCAACCGCAAGCGCAACATCAAGACGCTGCCCGGCGGTGGCGACGAAGTGAACTTCCAGCGTTCGGGTTCGCCCGTCGCCAACGCACTGAAAGTCACTGATTGAACCAACGGCAGGCGGCGCCCGACGTGCCGCCTGCCCGTCCGCGTCCCGCGTCCCCACTGTCTGCGCACGTACGCGACAGCACGATTCAAGTCCGGTGCCTTGCGCCGCACGATCTCACATGACGGGAACCGGATCGGCGTGCCCGTCACTTCCCGGCATGGGCACGACATCCTTCAAGGCACGGCAGATGCACGCTGCCAGATCTTCCTGCCCGCGGATTCCCGGCAATGACGGGCGGTCGAAATGGCCAGCCCACAGAATGCGCCGCAACGGCACATTCACGACGCGGATCGACGTGCGTATGCGCTCGTCATCCACCCGCACACTGCCCTCGACAAGACAACAAGGTCCTGCCATCACGCGCCCGTCGGCCCAAAACGGGGCTTCGGCCGCATCCCCGGCCATCTCGGCAACAGGCACGCAAATGTCGCCGAACCGCACGAAAAGCTGATTCACCAGCTCCTCGTAAAGACCACAGGCAAACGCTTCGCCGGCACGCGTGGCGGAGATATGGCGCAGCGGCCTGATTCCCAGGCAGCCGAATGCCGCCTGCGCGCCCCTTCCTGTCGGGCACGGTCGCCGACGAAATACCGGCACATGCTGTCCCACGGGGATGTCGATTTTCACGCCGTCACGCAGTGAATGCTTGAGGTAATAAGCCGACAAACGCTTGCGCAACCGCCCTATCTGCACCCTGACAATCGGATCCTCGGTCATGCAATCGGCGGGATTCCTGTCGAATACCTCCACTCCGATGGAATATTCGTTGATTTCACGCACATGCCCTTCAAGGGTTGCAGCAACCAGATACGACAACAGGCGGCGCATGCGATAGGCCTTGCTGAATTCGCGACTGCCAATCACCGCGGCACAAGCCGACCTTATTTCCTCTGCCTTTATGCCGCCAAAGCCTTCGGCATCTTCATTCACCGCTCGATCTCCCTCCAAAGATGCACGGTTGCCACAGGAAAGTCAGTTCATGGACAGCAAGGATTGTTACGCACTGATAATATAGTTATTGTATTTATATTGATACTGCATCAATTGCATCTTCACAATTCGTTGACATAGTACACGAAACAAAGTCCATCGACACCATCCTCATTTAGATTGTTACGGTAACAACAAGCAGCGTTACCGTAATGATACTTGTTGCCCACGCCGATATCGGCATAGCATCGGTTCCGTCCAAGGCACGCCTTGTTCCAATACGGAAATCCATCACGGAGCGTCCCATGCCGAACGAATTACCGCAGGATATTGTCCAGTCGATCGCCATATCCAACGCCAAATCCATCGGCGAACAGCCTGCCGTCCTGGCCAACCTTGCATTGGCACAGCAAATATTCAATCAAAACATGCAACAACAGATAAGCCTGGGCCAGCAGCAGGCAATGAACCAGGTCCAGATGGCCGCAGCCGCAAAATGCGTTTCCATGATCGAAAACGCTGGCAAATGCGCCAATACGGATGCCATCAACAAGATGACCAGAGACATTGAGGACATCATCAAAAAGATGAATGCAATGGGCAATGACAAACAGTCGCCGCCGGCCCCCGCGGCCGATAACCATTCATCCACTTGATTCACATGCATTCACCAACGAGTGCATTGAATGCCCGCAAGCGGGCCAAGCAGCAAAGGCAGTTTCATTCAACCACCATCCTTTTCAAGGAGAATCACCATGCCTGACGCACTACCTTCCGAAGTTGTTGGCGCCGTCGCCATTGGCAACCTCAAGGCCATTTCCGAGCAGCCCGCCATGCTGTCCAACCTGGCTTATTCCAATACGGTGGCCAATACCAACCTGTCGCAGCAAAACGCCGTGGCCAATCAGCAGGCCATGAACGAATTGGGCGTGTCGGTTGTGGCCAAGGCGTCCAACACGGTCAGCAACCTTGGCCCGCTGGAAGCCCGCTCCGCGGTCGACATCCTGACCAACAACGAACTGGCCCAGACCATCGCCGACATGAAGGCGACGCTGCAGGCATTCAAGCGCCCGTGACGCGGACTTTTCGAACTTGATCTGGAGGATTGACCATGCTTGACGAACAAGTCGTCGATGCGGTCGCCATCGGCAATCTCAAGGCCATTTCCGAGCAGCCCGCCATGCTGTCGAATCTGGCCTACACCAATGCCGTGGCAACCAACAACCTGGGTCAGCAGAACGCGGTATCCAACCAGCAATCGGGCAACCAGTTGAACGTGTCATTGACCGCCAAGGCGACCAATACCGTCAGCAATCCCGGCCCGCTGGAAGCCCGTTCGGCCGTGGACGTGTTCAGCAACAACAGCCTCGCGCAGACCATTGCCGACCTCAAATCGTCTGTCCAGGCGTTCACTGCGCACCGCGGTGGCGGATGGCTGCGACGGGTCATGGACAAGAACGTGGACGTCGATTCGCAGGGCCGCGATGTCATCTCGTCCGACCACATTGTCATCCAATCGGCCGCCCCGGTCATTTTCATCCCCGGCAAGATCGCCAGCGAAGACATCAAAGTCGAGCTCGGTCCACTGGGTGTGACGATCACCGTGACCAAGGTTGGGTAACCACTTTCACTGACCAACACGAGGGTGCGGGCGACCATGCGCCGCCCCACCCTCAAGGAAAACGCCGACCATGCCAGCAGGAACCGTGGAAATCGTCGTACACGAAAGTGCCGCCCCCGAGCCATCGGGTGCCGGTCCAATCGGCACATCCGTGGCTGTCAACGGCACCGCGCATGCGCAGCAACCGGGCATGCTGAGCAACCTGGCTTACGCCAATCATGTGTCCAGCAACCAGCTGTCCGCGCAATCGCAGGTGGCCAACCAGGATGCCCTGAATCGTCTCAACACCAGCATCGTGGCCAAGGCGGTCTCGCAGATTCAGGCCCACGGGCCGGCCACCACGCGTGCCAGCGTGGCCATACTCACGTCCGACGCATTGGCACAACAGATCGCCGGTCTCAAAGCGGCACTGCAAGGCTTTGCAACCCATGGACAAACCGGCCACCGGAGCAAGCCATGAATACGCCGGTCCGTCCCGTTTCCGACCTTGAACGCTACAACCAGGCCCTGGCCAGGCAAATCGCCGACCGCCTGCGACAAGGGCTGGAAAGCCAACTCGCCGACGATGCGCATTGCGTCGTCAAAAGCGGTTTTGCCGATGTGCTTTCGATACTGGGAGCCGCACACGCCGGAGATCGGCACGAAATCCTGCATGGCCCCGCGTCCTTCGCCGATTGCCTGGCCTACGTCAACACGCATCTGGAGGGTTGTGTCACAGCGGCCGCCAAATCACTGCGTGACGGTGCCAAACCTGTTGCCACGCCCTCCGGCAGCCAGCATGGAGAAAACCCATGAGCCAAGCTCAATCAACACAGACCATTGCCCAGCTGGGCCAGACCGTGGAAGACATCGCGGCGTCCATGACCAAAGTTGCCACCAACATTGCCCAGCTTGGTGTAAACGGCAACGCCGACGAGCAAATGCGCGTGATCACCGAAGAAAACAACAAGGTGCTCGATCGCATCCGCCAGCTCTACCGCCTGCCGGCTTCGCCAGAGGTGTGACATGGCCGCCACCGGCAACATCGTCACCTCGCCGCTGGACGCGGCCAACGCCGTCAATGCCATGGCCATTCCCATGGCCCGGGCCGGCTACGCATTCATGCAGCAAATCCTCGGCGAAGGCGCCACGCCACTGATTTTTCCCTCGCTGGCCTTGAGCGCCGGCGCCATCAGTGCCGGCTTGACCGCCTACGTGACAACCCGTACGCATGCGCTCGACGGAAGCTGGCGGCCATGACATCCAAACCGCACATCCGCCCCGTGCCGGATTCCATCGTGGTAACGGCGTTTCCTGACAGCCGGCAAGGCGGACCATCGCCAGACCCGTTCTTCGTGATCAACGCCGACAGCGAACAGATCCGCCTGCCAAAGCAGCCAGCTCCCTGGCTGACGCTGGCCGAACCACAAACCTTGGCGCCACAACTGAGTCGCGTCGATTACCACGCACAAGACAATACGCTTGCCGAGCGCAGAGTCGATGTCCGGATTGAAGTTGCCGATGAAGCCTTCGCGCTGACCTTCCGGCAGCAACCCGGCGAACTGGTGCAAACCGAACTGGTGCGCACGCTCAACTGTCCGCTGAACATCGATTGCCTGGTCGCCGTCAGCTTCATTGCCGGATTGATCAAGAAGATTCCCATCCCGCCGATCAAGCTGATCGTGCTGTTGCTGGCCGTTCTGGCCCTGGTCGTACTGGCCATCGTGATTGCCGCCGTGCGACGACTCATTCCCGTCCCCGAACCCCAGCCGCTGTCAACCAACACCAACGGCGTCGGCATCACGATTTTTCCGGGCCTGACAATCCCCAACCCCGTCCCTTCCGAAGGCCCGTTGCCATTGGACTGGATGGCCGCCGAAAACCAGACCATCGCCTTGCAGACCACCCGGGCCATTTACTGGCTGGTCAAACAGGTGATGTAACCCACGCAAGGCCCAGCCGGCCGGCACCTTGCATCCGAGCGGGCCACCACCCGCAACAACCCACTGACGGAGAATACCCATGAACATCACCGCGAACGTGATGGGCAAGGCCGGCTACACCTCGCTTTTGCCACTGAGTTGCCAAGTACCGACATTTCTGCCGTCGCCCTCCGGCAACGTGAGCGCACAAGGCGGTGCACCGACGGTCGATCTGGACGATGACGATCTTCGCAATCGCGCGCAGCGCCTTGTCAACATCCTTTATTGGACAGCCACCACCTGCGCCAACCAGGACGGTATGCAGGATACGAATACGCTGAAAGTATTCATTGCCCCGGAGTTTTATTTTCGCAAGGCAGCGGATCATGAAATCACCGGGAGACAATACTCGGACAGCACCAGTTACGGTTCATACCCGGAAAGCTCACGCTACGCATTGGCCGAGGCGCTGTACAGCACCATCCACGGATGTGCGTTGTTCAAGGATTGGATCATCGTGGCTGGCAGCATTTGCTCAAAATTGCCCGATGTCCCAGGCGAACCGATGAGCCTGCTCAACACGGCCATCATGCTGCGCGGGTTGCGCGACCAGATGGATGATGCCGCGCCTTACATCCTTATGGAAAAGCATTACATCTCCAATATCGACGGGCCGCCGGCATCAATGCATGCCAATCTCAACCCCACCACACCGTATTTCTTCCGCATTTACTCCGACCAAGGGCGCAACAAGGTCATTCGCGGGATGAACAACATTGTCTGGTGGGATGACATGCGGGTCGGGCTGGAAGTGTGTCTGGATCACAGTCAGCAAATCGTGCATTTTGCCACGGATTACATTGGCACCTTGGTCGGCATTGAGAACAGCGCCCTGGATCTGCAATTGATCACGTCGTGCGGCATGAGTATTTGCAATCCTGCCGTGGCCGTCGGCGATGGCCGCCTGGTGATGTTGACCGACGGCATGAACTACGGCGTGAATTCAGCCGGTCTGCCGGAACCTCGACGGCTTCAATTGGGTCGCTACGACGCCGCCAGCCAGCAAATACAGCCAGTGGATCCGGACAATTTCAGTTTTATGCCGTTACCTCCGACTGCCGCTTATTGCATCGACTACGCCGGGCTGGGCACGGGCCTCGTGCAAGGCATATGGACCACGAAGAAGCCCCTGCCTTTACGTGAATCACAACCCTGAACGATTTTTTACAACGAGGATATAATCATGGCCAAGTACTACATAGCACTTTTGAATGAAAGTACTCAACAAATGCTTGTTCCAATAAAAACTGTGTTCAACCCATTCTACAACCACATTGCCTTTTGTGCCGGCATGCCGCAATTTTTCGGAGGTTCGGATAATGACGACGCCGGCCCCATTGCCGTTCTGGACCGGGAAATCAGCGAAGAATCACGACATACACTCGAACTTGTTTCTCCCCAAATAACGTACTTCTTTCACACCGGGAACGTGTATGCGGGGAGCATGGATTTCTACTACGCTGATCAACCAAAGTGGCAAACAACCGACACCCCATGGCAACAGCCGGCAAACGGCGCCGAGGCCGAGATGGACCGGATTGTCACAGTCGAACTGAGCGGATTTAGAATTAACATGACCGATGACGATCTCATCAATGAGTTGCTGCGTCAAACCGGTTGCCTGAATCCGCAATTACCTGGCTGGAATGATTTTTCCAACTCGGCCACGCGGAGCGTCTTCATTGCCTTGTTGAGAGGCTTGGCCCGCTGAAACCGCGGCGTCTCCCGGTCGGGCGCCAAACGTCCGACCGGGGGATCTTCAGGTCACACGAGCTTGCCAAAATCACTGGCATCATGCCGCTCGCGCAACCCATCGGTGCTGCGATTGACCAGGCGGCCGCGTTGCACGGCCGGGCGCGCGGCGACCTCTTTCTGCCAGCGCAGCAAGTGCGTGTAGGACCCGGCGTCGAGAAATTCGGCGGCGTGATAAACCTCGTTGGCGACCAGCGCGCCGTACCACGGCCAGATGGCGATGTCGGCAATGCTGTAGTCCTCGCCGACCATGAAGTGATGCGTGGCCAGATGCTTGTCCAGCAGGTCAAGTTGACGCTTGGCTTCCAGCGTGAAGCGGTCGATCGGGTAGCGGTATTTTTCATTGGCGTAGGCGTAAAAGTGGCCGAAGCCGCCGCCGACGTACGGCGCCGCACCGACCTGCCAGAACAGCCATGACAGGCACGCCGCGCGCGATGCCGGTGCCTGCGGCACGAACGCACCGAACTTGTCGGCCAGGTACAGCAAAATGGCGCCGGATTCGAAGATCGGCACGGCCGGATCAACACCGCGATCGACCAGCGCCGGAATCTTCGAGTTGGGATTGACCGCCACGAAGCCGCTGCCGAACTGGTCACCGGCACCGATGTCGATGAACCAGGCGTCGTAGTCGGCCTGCGCGATGCCCTTTTCCAGCAGTTCTTCCAGCAGGATGGTCACTTTCTGCCCATTCGGCGTGGCCAGCGAATACAGCTGCAAGTCGTGCTTGCCGACCGGCAATTCGCGCTCGAAACGCGCGCCCGCCGTGGGCCGGTTGATGCTGGCGAACTTGTTGTCGTCTTGTGGCTGCCACGTCCAGACGCGTGGCGGAACATAGGTTTCGCTCATGGTTTTTCCTCGTTGTCGATGAAACTTGGTGCCCGGCGCGCTTCACGTTCCGGCATGCAACGTGATCAGCGTGATCTCCGACGGCCGCCCCAGACGGATGGCCAAACCGGCCCACAAGCCGGTGCCGTTGGACACGTACAAACGCATCGTGCCCACCTTGTACAGGCCGGACACGAAACCTTCGTTGGCCCATTTGGTCAGCAAACTGGGGCCCACGATCTGCCCGCCATGCGTGTGCCCGGCCAGCTCCAGCAGGGCGCCGGAACGGGCAATGGCGCGCGCCGTGTCGGGGCGATGCATGAGCACGATGAACGGCATGTCCGGCGCCAGACCCTGGCGTGCCTTGGCCAGATCGGGCCCCGGCAGACCCAAATGATCGGCCGCGCGATCGGTCAGCCCGACCACGCCCAGCGCGGCGCCATCATGGTGGATCACGACATGCGCGTTTTCCAGCACGTCCAGCCCCAACTGGCGAAACAGCTTGATCCAGCTGCGATACGCGCCGGCGTAATACTCGTGGTTGCCCGGCACCGCCAGCACGCCGTCGCTTGCCCGCAGGTTGCCCAGCGGCCGCACATCCGCACCACGCGCGGCCGGCGTGCCGTCTTCCAGATCACCGGTGATGACGATGAGGTTGGCATCCAGCGCATTGGTCCTGCGCACCACGGCCGCCTGCCACCACGCCGGCAACAGGCGTGTGGCGTGCAGGTCCGACAACTGCGCGATGCGATAGCCGTCGAACGCCGGCGGCAGATGCGGCACCGTCACGCTGACGCGCTTGACCGCCGGTACCTTGACCGCCTGATACACGCCCCACCCGGCCAGCAACGCCGCCAGCACGCCGATGCCGACCACGTGCCAGCCGCCGGCCAGGATCCGTCGGCCCACGCGCTTGTGCAGCGGCCACGCCAGCAAACCAAGGATGTCGCGCAGCAACATCAGCATGGCCAGCAACAGAAAGCCGCCGAACGCCCATGCCAGCACGATCAGCGCCGGCCGCGGCAACACCTGCGCCGGCGCGCCGCCGAAGATCGCACTGGCCCACAAACGGTATTCGGCCATCACCAGCAACAGCAGTGCGACGGCCCACCGCACGCCGCGCGACCCCGGCAAACCGCGCGCGAAACGCCACGCCACGTACAGCCAGACCGCAGCCAGAAACAACGCCAGCATCAAGACGAAATCCACGCGTCAGCCCACCAGTCCGACAATCAGCAACACGCTGCCCAGGATGGCCACCGCGCCATGCATGCCGGTGACGATGAGCGGCGGTCGCCCGCCCCATTTGCGCACGGCATACAGCAGGCCGCCGGCGACAAACGCCAGCGAAACCACGAACGTGCCCGAGTTGAAAAAGTAGTCGGCCTTGCCCGACCACAACGCCACGGCCGTCCACAGGCAGGCCACGGTGATCACGGCCAGCAGCGGATGCAGCCACAACAAGGCTTTCGGCACCGACAGGCCGCGCGCGTAGCGCACCGCCAGCGTCAGCCCGACCAGAATCGTGGCCCAGGCAATGGCCACCGCAGCAAATGCCAGTTTCAAGGCAGGCTCCTCGTCGCGTCATCGGCAAACCGACCGTCACACTACACCCGCAGCCACGCGCCATGTCGCCCCGCGTGCGCGTCCGGCGACATGACGTGCGGGCCGTGCGGCGAAACGCCGCCACACGCAAACCGATTGCCTGGCCAGCTGTCGCTTTTGCCATGCATTGGCGTGTAAAATGTCCGGTCTTTTCCGCTTGCCTGTCGTATTTCCCCCTGTGCGACGCACCGCGCCCCGTGGCGTTGATGCTTTCACTGTCCGCACGATGGCAAGTTCGATCCGGATTCGTGCCCTGCACCATCCGCATCTTTTTTTCGCTCGCAGCGCGGTTCCCAGGGAACGCTCGGGTCCCTGTTGCGTCGACACGCAAGTGCCGGCGCTGGAGCACAACGTGAATTTTCAGTCTTTCGGGCTTGCCCCCGTCCTTCTGCGCGCATTGGAAGCGCAGGGTTTCACCACGCCCACGCCCATCCAGGAAAAAGCCATCCCGCCGATCCTCGAAGGCCGCGACGTGATGGGCAGCGCGCCCACCGGCACCGGCAAGACGGCGGCCTTCGCGCTGCCGCTGCTGGAACGCCTGTTTCCCAACGGCCAGAACAAGGGCCCGCGCAGCAAGCGCCCGCGTGCGCTCATCCTTACGCCGACGCGCGAACTGGCCGCGCAAGTGCACGCCAACGTGCGCGATTGCGGCAAGGGCCTGACGCTGCGCAGCACCACCATTTTTGGCGGCGTGAGCATGCACGGCCAGCTCAAGGCGCTGGCGCAGGGCGTGGACATCCTGGTCGCCACACCCGGCCGTCTGATCGACCATTTGAACCACGGTTCGGTAGACCTCGGCGGCATCGAAATCCTCATCCTCGACGAAGCCGACCGCATGCTCGACATGGGCTTCCTGCCGGCGCTGCGCAAGATCGTCACGCGCCTGCCGAAGGAACGCCAGACGCTGCTGTTCTCGGCCACCTTCGCGCCGCCGATCAAGGCACTTGCCGCGCAATTCCAGCGTGATCCGGTGGAAGTCCAGGCCGTGCCGCCGAACACCGTGACGGCGACCGTCACCCATCGCATGCACCCGGTCGACGCCAGCCGCAAACGTGACCTGCTGCTGCACATCATTGCCGAAGACAGCCGCCGCCAGACGCTGGTGTTCAGCCGCACCAAGCACGGCGCCGACAAGCTGGTGAAATTTCTGGAAGCCTCCGGCGTGCGCGCCGCGGCCATCCACGGCAACAAAAGCCAGAACCAGCGTACGCGCGCGCTGAACAACTTCAAGAACCACTCCGTCACGGTGCTGGTGGCCACCGACATCGCCGCGCGCGGCCTGGACATCGAGCAGCTGCCGCTGGTGATCAACCACGACCTGCCGATGGTGGCCGAGGACTACGTGCACCGCATTGGCCGCACCGGTCGCGCCGGCAGCGAGGGCCTGGCCATTTCGCTGCTGTGCCAAGAGGAAACTGGCCTGCTGCGCGACATCCAGAAGATCCTGAAAAAGCCGATCGAAATCGTGCCGATGGAAGGCTTCGAGCCGCCGCAGCCGCTGGACCTGAACCGCAACGAGCGGCCCAAGCAGGGTGGTCGCCAGCGCCAGCCGGCGCCGCGCAACGCCGGCAACCACCAGGGCCGGCGCGGACACGTGCAGGCCAGCGACGCGCATGCCCACACCGCGGCCCGCTCGCCGTCGCCGGGCAAGCGCGGCAACAACGCCAACCGCTCGCGACGTGGCCCGCGGCGTCAGGGTCAGCACGGTCCGCGCGTCTGAGCATTGCTGCGTAAAATGGCCACTTCGCTCCGCAGGTTTCGCCCATGTCGACTTCCGAGTTTGCCCTCGATCCGCGCCTGGCCGCCGACACGACCATCGTGACCGACTTGCCGCTGTGTCGTGTGTGCCTGATGAATGACGCGCGTTTTGCGTGGCTGATTCTGGTACCGCGGCGCGCCGGCATGAGCGAGATCGAAGAGCTTGCCGCGGCCGATCAAGCCGACCTGTGGGCCGAAGTGAACCGCGCCGGCGCCGCGTTGCGCGCCTGCGTGGCTTTGGACAAGCTCAACATCGGCGCCCTCGGCAACATCGTGCGCCAACTGCACGTGCACGTCGTCGCGCGAAGCGAAGGTGACGCCGCCTGGCCCGGCCCCGTGTGGGGTGCCGGCGACGCACGGCCGTATGATGCCGCCGCGTCGGCAAAGCTTGTCGCGCAGCTGCGGCGCGCGCTTGCGTAAGCCGCTTCATGCGACCGCGTAGGAGCGCGCCTGCGCGCGATCGTGCTTGCCAAGAAAGGCCCACGGGCCTTGAGCCCGTTCGCCGGCAGGCCGGCTCCTACGGCGGCGGGGCACGACGCATCCAACCTGCATCCCGCCGTCGCGGCTTCCACCGCGTCCGCACAAAAACTCGTTTCTTGCCACTCACTGTAGGAGCGCGCCTGCGCGCGATCGTGCTTGCCAGTATCCCCGGGCCTTGCGGCCCGTTCGCCGGCGGGCCGGCTCCTACGGCGGCGGGGCACGATGCATCCAACTTGCATCCCGCCGTCGCGGCTTCCACCGCGCCCGCACAAAAACCCGTTTCTTGCCACTCACGGTAGGAGCGCGCCTGCGCGATCGCGTTTGCCAGTATCCCCGGGCCTTGCGGCCCGTTCGCCGGTGGGCCGGCTCCTGCAGGGCGCACCTGCCGGAACCCGTGCAAAAGCTACGCGTTTGACGCGGTTTTGGTCTGTTTGGCTTCGACCAGCAACGCGCCAATGTCGGCACCCAGCAACAAGTCATCGTAACGACCGAATTTTTGCCGTCGCAGCCGGCCCTGCGCGTCGATCAGCACCGTTGTCGGCGTGCCTTGCATGGCGTAGGCGCGCATGGTGCGCGGAATCGGATCGCCTTCCGGTCCCGCCTCGTCCACGCCGATCGGATAGTCGATGCGGTACTCGTAGGCAAACGCGCGCAGCGCCTCCAGACCCATCGCGGCATGGTGCTCGAATACCGTGTGCAAACCAATCACGGCCACCGGCGCGTCGGCAAACAGCTGGGCCACGCGCTGCATTTGCGGAATGGCCTGCGTCACGCAGCCCGGACACAGCATCTGGAACGCGTGCAGCACCACCACCTTGCCGCGCAATTGCGCAAGGTCGATCGGTTGCGGCGTGTTGAGCCACGCCGTGGTACGCCATGCCGGCGCCAATGCCGATGTCATGTTCGTTGCCCCATCGTGCAAACGCCCGCGACGGCCTGGAAGCGCGCCGCGAGCGTCCCGCTGCGACCGGTGATCGCGGCGGCCGTCATCAATAACCTTCGAATTCCTCGGCGCGGATATTGTCCTCGTCGGCGCCGGTTTCGATCAGCAGTTTGCGCATGGCCTTGACCATGCCTTCCGGCCCGGCCAGATAAAAGCGCGAACCGGCGATGTCGGCCACGTTGGCCTTGATGGTATCCGCGTTGATGTGACCTTGTTTGGACGTATAGACGGCCACCAGATTGAAGTTGGCGTTGTCGCGCGCCAGCTGCTCCAGCTCGTCGATGTAGGCGGCCTGCTCGCGCGTGCGGTTGGCGTAGATGAGCGTTAGCTTGTGCCCGGTCTTGTCATGGCAGGCCTGCGCGATGATGCTGCGCACCGGCGTGATGCCGATGCCACCGATGACGAAAACCGCCGGCATGGCCGTGCTTTTTTGCAGCGTGAAATCGCCCCACAGGGCCAGCAGCTGCACCATGGTGCCGTCGGGCACCTTGCGCGCGGCGTTCTTGAACGGCGTGTCGCGCAGGCGCGTGGCCATGCGCAAGGTATCCTCGAACGGCGAGCTGACAAACGAAAAGCCGTGCTTGTTGTTGTCGCCATTGACACCGGCCGACGCCGGCAACACGAGATCGCCAAACTGGCCGGCGCGATACTCGAAGCCCCGCGGCTTTTCGAGCGTGAATTCCATGGTGCCCTCGGCCACTTCTTTTTTGGCGAGAAGCCTGACGTCGTAACTGGTTGCCATTGATCAGTTCCTTATCCGTAGTTGCATAAACGACAACGCATACGATAGCCCCGCGACAACCCTTGGATCAAACCTTTCAACACAACCTTGGGATGCTTGCCCTTCTGCATGGGCAATCCGACCTCGATGGGTAGATGAATCCAGACCTTGTTGCAGGACCATCACTCAATCATGCAAACAAATGTATTTAAAACAACATATTGCATACACACGGATAGGCATCTTAACGTAAACCATTAAATCTATTCATGGTTGACAAAGGCAAAGCGATACCGATAATGCCGCCTTCCCCAACAAGGAGGCAGCCATGCCTTCCGGCACGACAACTCTCAACCTGACCCTGGCCCTGTCCATCGCCCTGCCCCTGGCGGCCCATGCCCACAGTCACACGGTTCAAGCCACCAGCCTCGATACCGTGGTGGTCACAGCCACCCCCGTCGCCTCGGCACATGCCGAAACCGACTCGCTGGTGCCAGTACATGTCGTCAGTGCCGACCAACTGCGCGCCACCGGTGCCAGTGATCTGAACACCGCATTGCGCATGTTGCTGCCCGGTTTCAACTTTCCACAGCCATCGCAGCTGGGCGCCACCGATGCCACCATGCCGGCCCAGCTGCGCGGCCTGTCGCCTGACGAAACGTTGGTGTTGATCAACGGCAAGCGCCTGCACACCACGTCCATCGTCAACCTGACCGGACCGATGATCGGGCGCGGCACCTCGCCCACCGATCTGGACGGCATCCCCATCGACGCCATCGCCCGCATCGAAGTGCTGCGCGATGGCGCGGCTGCACGCTACGGCTCGGACGCGATCGCCGGCGTCATCAACATCATTCTCAAGCGCGGCGCCAAGGGCGGCTCGCTGCATGTCTCGCACGGCCGTCACGACGGCGGCCAAGGTGACACCACCCACCTTGGCGGCAGCGCCGGGCTGGCGTTGGGCCAGCGCGGCTGGGTGCGATTGTCGGCCGATCTCACCCATCAATTGCCGACCAACCACATCGGGCCGGACATCCGCTTTCCGGCCGACCCGCGCTACGACACCCGCGCCGCGCATTACGGCCTGCCGTGGAAACGCGCGCAGCAAGTGGCCGTCAACGCGCAACTTGACGTGGGTGACGCCGCCACGCTGTACGGCTTCAGCGTGATCAACAAACGCGACGTGGTCGCTGGCGGCGCGTTTCATTCGCTGTCCGAATACGCCTCGATCAGCCCGGCCGCAGCGGCGCGTTATCCCACCGGCTTTTTGCCGATGGAACACAGCGCCATCCGCGACACCACCACCGTCATCGGCCTGCGCGGCTGGCTGGATGCCTGGCATTACGACATAAGCGTGTCCTCGGGCGGCAACCACGCCAAAATGCACACCAGCCAAAGCATCAATTACGCCCTTGGCGCGGTCTCCCCCAGCGCGTTTTACGACGGCACGCTGAGCCTGCACCAAGACATTTTCAACGCTGACGTGCACCGCACCTGGTCGCCTGATTGGGCCGCTGCGTTGACATTGGCATCCGGCGTGGCGTGGCGGCACGAAACCTTTGGCATCAAGGCCGGTGACACCGCCTCGTTTGCCGGTTCCGGCGGCCAGGGCGCGTTCGGATTCATGCCGGCCAATGCCGGTCGGCACGGGCGCCACAACAGCTCGGTTTACGCCAACCTCAAGCTGGGCCTGAACGACCACTTCTCCACGGCCGCCGCCGTACGCCACGAACATTACAGCGATTTCGGCAACACATGGTCGGGCAAGCTGTCGGCACGCTACGCCTTCACGCCCGCGGTCGCGGTACGCGCCAGTGCATCCAACGGCTTTCGTGCGCCGTCGTTGCAACAGCAGTTTTTCTCCAACACCACGGTCGAATACCTCAACAACCAGCAAGGCTTTCCGGTGCGTTACTTGATCGGCACCTATCCGGTCAACGATCCGGTGGCCAAGGCGCTGGGTTCACAGCCGCTGAAGCCGGAGAAATCGCGCAGCTTGGGCCTGGGCATCGTCATCAAACCCAAGCGCGGCCCCAGCATGACACTGGACGTGTACCGCGTGGACATCCGCGACCGCATCATCCTGAGCGGTGACCTGGTGGGACCGGCCGTGCAGACCTATCTGACCGGCATCGGCCTGCCCGGCGTCAATGGCGGACGCTTTTTCAACAATGCCGTGGACACACGCACACAGGGCGCCGACTTCACGCTGCGCTGGGCCCTGCCGACGCAATTTGCACTGTGGCAGCTGCAAGCCGGCGCCAATGTCAGCCATACCCACATCCGCCACATCAAACCCAATCCGCCGCAACTGGGGTTGGCCGGGTTGACGCTGCCCATCATCGACCGTACCGAGCAAAGCCTTGTCACCGTGGCCTCACCCGACAACAAGGTGTTTGTCGGCGTCGACGGCCGGCACGCGCGTTGGCGCTGGAACCTGCGCGCCACGCGCTATGGCACCTGGACCATTTACGGCACGCAACCGGTCGCCGATCAGACCTACGCCGCACGCGTGCTGGTGGATGCCTCGATCGGCTACGTGCTCAAGCATTGGCGCTTCACGCTGGGCGCCAACAACCTCACCAACGCGTATCCCCAGCGCAACAACGCGTACAACAGCTTCATGGGCATCATTCCGTACCCGTTTTCGTCGCCGTACGGCTTCAACGGACGCTACGTCTACGTGCGCATTGGCTACCGCTGGTAAAGGCTGCGAACCAGCCACTGGCCCGGCCGCGGTCGGCGCAGGATAATCGGCCTGACTCATCACGGAAAAACCCATGTCGCGTTGGACCGGAACCCTTCTCGCCGCCGCGGCCAGCCTGCTGGCCATCATCCCCGCCGCCCATGCCGGCATCTTCGGTCCCACCGGTTCGCGCACGCCGCCGATGCTGGCCGTCAAGCTGGACAAGCCGGTCGCTCCCGCACTGGTCGCCACGCTGGACAAGGCCAGCCAGTCCGGCCTGGCCGTGAAAACCACGCCGACGCCGGTTTACCTGAGCGCCATCGACGGCGCCGACCTCGGCACCGGGGGCAAGGTCGGCGTGCTCTACATGGGCGGCGATTTCTGTCCGTACTGCGCCGGCCAGCGCTGGGGCCTGATGCTGACGCTGCTGCGCTTCGGCCGTTTCAGCGGCCTGCACTACATGCTGTCGTCCGATACCGACGTGTATCCCAGCACGCCGACGGTGACGTTCCAGCACGCCACCTACACCAGCAAGTACGTCGACTTTCAGGCGGTGGAATTGTCCGACCGCGACGGCAAGCAGCTGATGCAGCCTGACGCCCTGCAAAAAAAGATCTTCCTGAAGTTCGACGCCCCGCCCTACACGCGTTATGCGCAGGGCATTCCGTTCGTGTACGTCGACGGCCACTACATGCTCAGCGCGCCGATCGTGCTGCCCAGCCAGATCCACGGCCTCAACTGGCAACAGATCGCCAACGCGCTGGGCAGCCCGAACAGCCCGCTGGCCCAGGCCGTGATGCCGCGCGTCAACCTGCTCACCGCCGCCATTTGCCAGCGCCTGGGTGCCAAGGGTCCGGCCAAGGTGTGCAAGGCCCCCGGCGTCAAGGCCGCCGCAGCCAAACTGCCTGCTGTTGCCGGCAGCCTGTCCGCAGGAAATCGCTGAGCGGAAAACACGTCGGGTTGATGAAACCAACCCGGGATGCCGAAGAAGCCCGATGACGGCCGGCAGTGGAAACTGTCGGCCGTCATCGCTTGCGCCCCTGCTATTTGCCGTCGAGAACACCGATGGTGTGAAGCCATGTCGTTGCGAGCTTCGGCCATCCGGTAATGGGGAACCTGGTAGGCCGCAGGCCGAATGCGTGGCCGCCCTTTGCGTAAAGGTGCAGTTCCGCAGGAACGCCGACCCCGACCAGCGCCGTGTAATAGGCCAGCGAACTGCTGATGCTGTCCTCGTCGTCATTTTCCGCCTGCACAATGAACGTGGGAGGCGTTTTGTGCGTGAAATGCATGTTCGGATTCAGGTGCCCCGGCCGGATATTGGCATGCTGTGCCAAATACTGGTGCGTCACCATATGTCCCGGATAGATGGCCATCGCGAAATCCGGCCGGTCACTTTCCGTGTCGACCGCATCGACGGGCTTGTACGACGGTTGATTGAAATCGGCGCTGACTTCTCCCACCAGGTAACCACCCGCGGAAAACCCGATCACGCCGATCTTGTGCGGATCAACGTGCCACTTCGCGGCATGGGCCCGTACCAGCCGGATGGTTCTTTGCGCGTCTTGCAATGCGGGGGTTGAAACCGCGTCGGCACCATGGTCGTAGCATTGGCACTTCCAGTCGAAAGGCTCGCCAGGAACGCGGTATTTCAGCAATACGCAAGTGATGCCCGTGGAAGTCAGCCAATGGCAAATTTCGGTGCCTTCAAGGTCGATGGCCAGCACCCGGAAGCCGCCTCCGGGAAACACCACTACCGCCGCGCCGGCATTCACACCTTTCGGGGCATATACGGTCATGGTGGGTCGGGTCACGTTGGCGACGGCGAGCCACGGGCGGCCAGCCACCAGATTTTTGCTCACCGTGATGTTCTCCGGCCCCGGTGCCGGCCGTGCATCGGGCGGCGTTCCCGGCCATATCGGCACTTGGACATGCCCGGCGGTTGGCTGCCATACGTTCGTGGTCGCCTGCGCGGATACGCACAACACGAGCAGGAAAAACGCACTGATCCACAGCTTCATGATGCCCCTGCAAATGGGAGTGATGCCTCATCGTGACGCCAACGGCAAATCGCCGCCACGGCGATGCAATTGTCCAAAGTATCCTTCGGGCCGAATCACCGCAAACACATCACCATTGACGATTTTGTCAGCCGGCACGATCACCGCACAGCCCTTTCACCTTTTGCGATACTGTCCACGGATACCCGAGCCAAGGAGTGCCATCGATGCCTCGCCGCTTCATTGCCGCACCGCCGTGGAGCATCGCCCTGCCCGTGGCGGCCTGCCTGTTGCTGGCGGCGGTGTGGGCGATACCCGCCGGGATTGTCGTGCTGGTGGTTGTCGGCGCGGTGCTGATCGCCTCGGTGCTGGTGGCGGTGTATCACGCCGAAACCGTGGCGCACCGCGTGGGCGAGCCGTTCGGCACACTGATCCTGGCCATGGCGGTAACCGCCATCGAGCTGGGGCTGATCGGCTCGATGATGGCCTCCGGCGGTCTGGAAGCCAGCACGCTGGCACGCGACACGGTGTTTGCCACGGTCATGATCGTGCTCAACGGCGTGGTCGGCGTGTGCCTGCTGGCCGGCACGTTGCGCCACCGCATCCTGACTTTTCGCATTGAAGGCACCGGCCAGGCACTGTCGGTACTGGCGCCCATGACCGTATTGACGCTGGTGCTGCCGACCTTCACCGTCACTGCGCCCGGCCCGGTCTACACCGGCTCGCAACTGGCGTTTGCCGGCATCGCCTCGCTGCTGCTGTACGTGGTGTTCGTGTTCGTGCAGACCAGCCGGCATCGGGACGATTTCGTGTCCGAAATATCCGAAAACACCGTGGTCGACGACGATGCAGACCATCGCCCGTCCCGCGCCGCGATGTGGAGCAGCCTGGTCTTGCTGGTGATCGCGCTGGTGGCCGTGATCGGACTGGCCAAAAAGCTGGCCCCGAGCATCGAAGCCTCGGTCAAGGCGGCCGATGCACCCGACGCCGTCACCGGCATCATCATCGCCCTGCTGGTGTTGTTGCCGGAAACCTCGGCCGCCGTGCGGGCAGCCCTGCGCAACCGCATGCAGACCAGCCTGAACCTGGCATTGGGTTCGGCGCTGGCAACCATCGGGCTGACCATTCCGGCCGTGGCCGTGCTGGCCACGCTGCTGCACGTGCCGCTGGAACTGGGGTTGTCGGCATTGCAGATCGTGCTGCTGGCCATCAGCCTGCTGGTTGCCACCTGCACGCTGGCGCGCGGCCGCGCCACGGTGTTGCATGGCGCGGTGCATCTCATCCTGTTCGGCGCCTACCTGTTCCTGGCCGTGGTGCCGTGACGCCACGGGCTGTGCACGTGGCCGAATGCCACTGCGGCCGCCTCATGCCAAGGTTGTTCCAGGGCCACGCGAACCTTGCAGGCCTTCGCCGCGGCGGTGCGCGCGCGTTACGCTGTGTGTCGAAGCCACGCCGCCATCAGGGCGTCGCCACCATTCCATCACCCGCCATTGGCCACGCATGACCATCGTTCTGACCGATTTTTCCCGCCAGCGCCTGTTCCCCTCAACCGACCGCCGCAATGGCATCCGCGACATCTCCGCCGCGGCGTTCGAGAGCCATCTCAACGCGCACGCGCCGGAAAAAATCCTGCAAGGCTACGCGCCGTTTTGCCAATTGCACGTGCACCGCAATTTCACGTCCACGCGCTGCACCGCCATCCCCGTCACGGACGCCAACCGGCACATGCTGCGCTCGGCCTACGAGGCGCGCACCAAGGCCGAACTGGCCGTGCTGGTGCGCTGGTTCGAAGGCATCGAGGCGCCGGTGGCCCATTACCTGATCCCCATTCTCTACAGCCGCGAACAGCTGGCCAAGGAAGGTTCACCGATCGACGCCGACTGGGGCGTGGTCGGCTGTCTGTACACGCTGACGCCGGAAGAAATTCCCATGGCGCCGATCACCATGATGCGCAACGCGCTGGACGTTTCCGAAGGCGGCTCGGGCGTGCCGCTGGACCACGCGGCCTATCGGCGCAGCGTGGCGTTCTGGGACGTCCACGCCAACTGGCGCGGCTGATCGACACGTGTCGCTTGCGCCTGCTTGTTGAATGGAGGCGATCCGGCATCATCCCGTCCTGTTCCTGCGCGGTGCCATTGATGTATGTTGACCATCATGCTGGTTGCGCGCATCGCGGCACTTTCCGGTCGAACGTTTTCCGGTTTCACCACCGCAAAGAAAGGAGCGTCCCATGTCAGGCAAATTCGAATGCAGCGTCGGTCATGACGGCAAGCATCGGTTCAACCTCAAGGCATCCAACGGACAGGTCATCCTGACCAGCCAGGGCTACACGCAGCACGCCAGTTGTCTGGCGGGCATCGAATCGGTGCGCAAGCACGGCGTGCAACACGACAGGTTCGAGAAAAAGACGTCCACCGACGGCAAGTTCTATTTCGTGCTCAAGGCATCCAACGGCCAGGTCATCGGCACCAGCCAGCGCTATGCCAGCGAAGCGTCGTGCGACAACGGCATCGAGTCGGTCAAGAATCACGCTCCCGGCGCCACGCTGGCCGACGCCACCTGATCGCGCGTCATCGCCGCTCCGTCACCGCAAAGTGACGAAGCACTGCCGGGCCGCACGGTTTGGCCATGCGACCCGGCAGATCCCTCACCGCAAACGGGACGCCGAACCCTGCTCCAGCTGGTCGATGGCGGCGTCCAGCGCCGTGCGGGCCGATTTCAGCTCGTCCAGCACAGAAGTACCCGGAGCCGGCGACGGCCCGGGGGATGGCGGCGTCGGACTCGGCGCCGGACTCGGTGTCGGCGTTGGTGCGGGCGGTGCCGTCGTGCCAAAGGCGACAGCGGTGGCGGCGTCGGGAACACCCAGGCCGGTACACGGGTCCCAACCAACGGCCGCTTGCCAGGCACCGTTGTTGCCTTGCGTGATGTCGCGCGTGTGCGTTGCCGCGACGCCGGCTTTGACGCCACCGTAAAGGCCGGTCTGGGCCAGCCCGACCGGCGCGCCGCGCAGCTGGGCGATGCGCGCCAGCAAGCCGGCCCACAGCGGTGCCACCGCGCTGGTGCCGCCAATCACCATGTCCTGGCCATCGACGCGCACCTGATAACCGGTTTGCGGATCGGCCACCGCGGCAATGTCGGGCACGCCGCGCCCGCTGCCGCCATCCGGGTTGGTCGGCACGCCGGCGTTGTCCTGCCAATCCGGCAGCGGAAACACCGCGCTGACACCGCCACCGGTGGCACCGCCGCTGCCGCCGTCGTCCCAGACCGTTTCGCTGGTGACATGACCGCCGCTGGCTTGCAGCGAAGTACCACCGCAGCCCAGCACGTGCGGACTGGATGCCGGGAAATCCACGTGCGTGCCGCCCGACGGGTCGTTGTCGCTGCTGCCGTCGTCGCCAGCCGCCACCGTGACCGTCGCGCCCATGGCCACGGCATCGGCAAACGCCGCATCCATGGCGTTGCAGGTGGATTGGCTCCATTCGTCCTCCGCGGCGCCCCAGCTGATGCTGAGCGCCGCGGGCGCTGGATTGGCGTGTGCCGCCATGCTCACCGCGTCGAGAAAACCGGCGTCGGTGTTGGGCGCGAAGTACACGTTGATGGTGGCCTTGGGCGCGATGGCACCGGCCACTTCGATGTCGAGCAACACTTCGGCATCGGCGCCCTGCGGGTCCTGTCCCGGCACGTTGCTGGCGCCATCGACACTGATCGCGTTGACAGCGGGCGAAGCCAGTCCCAGACCGCCGAAATAGGCGTCCAGATCGCTCTGGTCGAAACCGCCGCCCAGTTCAATGATGGCGATTGTTTGTCCGCTGCCATCGCCGTCGGGCATGACATAAATGTCGGCCAGCTGCAGCGGTGTGTAACTGGTGCTGCCGGCGCGCGGCGAGGCCACGATCGAACGTGGCATGGCGCAGGGACCGTACGCTCCCAAAACTGCCATCACCCTGTCGCGGACGGCTTCCGGCGGCTCCGCCAGCCAGTCATCAATGACGCCCTGCGGGCCGTGCACGCGCAGGCGCCGCGATGCCGCGTGTTCCTCGACAATTTCCAGACCGGCCGCTTGGGCTGCCGCCCGTACTTGAGCCACGTCGCCGGGATCGGCACCCACCAATTGTCCCAACTGACGCGAAGAAAACGACGTGCGACGTGACAACAGTTGCGCCGGATCACCTCGACGGCGCAAGACCAATGTTGCGGTGGCCATGAAACACCTCCTGCACAGTGGCGTGGCCAACGGCGTTGGCCTGTATTGAATGTGGCGTCGAGACGTTGAAAGTGCAACCGGCGGACGCCCCGCGTTTCCACGCCGTTTAGGCAATCGCGCGGCTTGCGCCTCCATCACCGCCATGCCCGGTCACGCGACCGGCCGGGCTCGCCAAAGCCTGGCCGGCACATGTTTCGTCAGATGGTGCCCGACCTCAATGCACCACGATTTCGTCCGACGCGATCATCGGCGCGGAACGCATCGGCAGCTGCTTGCTCGGCACGGCGATGATATGGATGTAACGTGCGTTCACGGCGTCGCCAAGGTCAAACCGCACGTCGCGCAATTGCGGCCGCGTCGCATCCGGCTCCACCTTGATCGTTTTTACGACCGGCTGGCTCCAGTGCTTGCCATCCGCCGACGTGGCCAAACTCACGCTTTGCGGCAGCAGGATGTTGCCGGCCGTCATGTACTGCAAAAAGTGCGCATCGACGGAATGGATGTCCGTCGGCTTGCCCAGGTCGACCGTCACGTCCATGTTGTCGCCGCGCCAACCGGCCCAACGCTTGCCGCTGAAATTGGTGTCCATCCAGGCCCAGCCAAGAATGCCGTCGGTGAGCACCGACGGATGCGGCACCGCCCAACCGCCAAAGCCCGGCGTGGACGTCAGCGACGGCTTGGTCGCATACGTGACATCGTCACCCAGCGCCTTGTTGGCAACCACCTTGATCACATGCACGTCCGATACCTGCACGCCGTTGCGGAACGGCGCCACGCGCACGGTCTGCGGCTGGTAGAAATCCAGCACGTCGCGGAACGAGGGCGACTTCGCCGTCGGGTCGGTGCCGTCGGTGGTGTAGTGCATGCGCATGTCGGCAAAGCCGCGCCGCACGCTGATGCGCCAGCGGTGGTAACCGGGCACGAAACTCGCCGCGTAACGGATGATGTCCATGTCGGCCGGCCCGTAGCGCACGTTCTGCGAGGCCAGCCACGCCTCCTGCACCTTCACGCGGCGCTTGAAATCATTCCAGTCGTCCGATGACGGATTCCACATGTGCTCGGCAATGGCCAGCAGGCGCGGATAGATGAACGCCATGCCATTGACCGGCATCGCAAACTCGCCCCACAGCGGCGCATCGCCACCCAGGACGGTCTTGGGATGAGCCAAAAGCTCCGGGTTGCCCAGCGTGTTGGTGCGGAACAAATCCTGCAGCGTGCGCACGCTGATGGGCGCCGCCGAATGATCCAGATAAAACGCTCCGGCCAGAATCATGCGATTGCCGTTGGCGGCCGCCTTCTTGACGAAATCCGGTCCGTGCCAGGTTTCAACAATGGCATTCGAGCTCAAGTGGCCCTGCAAAATTTCGTCCCAGCCGACCAGCGTCTTGCCATGCTTGTCGAGATAATCCTCGATCTGGTGGACGAAGTAGCCGTGCAGCTGCTCCTCTGTTTTCAGGCCCTTGTCGCTGGCCAGCTTTTCGCACGGCTTGCAGTCGCTCCACACGTCCGCCGGCACCTCGTCGCCGCCGATGTGGATGTAGGGCGACGGAAACAGCTGCATCACCTCGTCCAGCACGTTGTGCAAAAAGTTGAACGTCCAGCCGTCAATGCAATCGGCCCGGCTGAACACGCCGCGCGCGATGGACACCTGGATCTGCTTGTGGCTGCACAACAGCTTCGGATACGCCGCCATGGCCGCGCTGCTGTGTCCCGGCATCTCGATTTCCGGCACGATCATCACGTTGCGCTCGCGCGCATAACGCACGATTTCGCGGATCTGCGCCTGGGTATAGAAGCCGCCGACCTTCTTGCCCTCGGCATTGACGCGCCACGCACCGACGCTGGTGAGCTTCGGATAGCGCTTGATCTGGATGCGCCAGCCCTGGTCGCCGGTGAGATGCCAGTGGAACACGTTCATCTTGTAGTACGACATCAAATCGATCTGCTTCTTGACGAAGCTCACCGGATAAAAATGCCGCGACGTGTCAAGCATGAAACCGCGCCAGGAATAACGCGGCGCGTCGGCGATAGTCACGTCCGGAACAGTCACCTGGGCGGTCGGCTGCACCGGCAGCAGCTGCCGCAACGTCTGCACACCCCAGAACAAGCCGCGGTCATCCGCCGCCGCAATCGTGATGCCATGCGACGTCACCTTGAGGTGATAAGCCCCACGGCCCTTGATGGATGAATCAATGCGCAGCGCGATTGTGCCGGTCTGTCCCGTCCCTGCCTCGCTCAGCGCCACCTGCGTGCGCTGCTTGACCTTGACGCGCAGGAAGTCGGCTATCCACTGCGCCCGCGCATCCGACGGCGCGCTGACGGTATCGTTCGAACTCAACACGAAATGCCCCGACTGCTCGGTCAAATGGGCCGGCTTGGGGACAATGTCGACCTGCGCGAACACGCAGCCGGCAAAGGCCATCAAGCCAAGAAAACAGACAAATCTGCGCATTGCTTTTTTCTCCGGTAACCGGTGGCGGGCCAGGCAAGAACACCCGAATATCGAACACCATAGGACGACACGGCATGCCTGACGAGAGCCCCAGGTTTCGTCCGTATGCAAAACATGACATAACGTGATGAACAAGCAAGCACAAGCGCAAGTATTCGAAACAAACAAAGAGGCAGTTGGGCAAGCAATATCCCATCGTCAGCCAGACCCCACAAAAATACGCCACAGCCGTTGTACCCTGCCGCGCATGATGCCGATCACCCTGTCGCCCGCACAGCCGCGCCTTGCCGACCGGGGCACCACGCATGCTTCATGGCGCTTGCTCGCCCCCGTGCTGACGACCCTGCTGCTGGCCGCCTGCGCGCCGCGTTCCACGCTCACGCGGCCGACCGCCTCGCCCGCGCAAGTGCAAGCCGAAGTACGCGCACGCCTGCCCGCCGACGTGCCCGACAAGGACGGCTGGGCGCGTGACATCCAGCGCGCGTTCGCCGCACTCAAGCTCGATCCATCGGTGTCGCACCTGTGCGCCGCGCTGGCCGTCACTGCGCAGGAATCCTCGTTTTCCGCCGACCCCGTGGTGCCGCATCTGGGCACCATCGCGCTCAAGGCCATCCACAAGCGCGCCGCACGCCACCACATCCCCGGCTTCGCGGTGGATGCCGCCTTGCGTATCCACTCGCCTGACGGACAAAGCTACGCCACGCGCATCCGGCAAGCGCGCACCGAAGGACAATTGAGCCGCATCTACGAAGATCTGATTGCCCGCGTGCCGCTGGGCAGGCACCTGTTTGCCGACGACAACCCGGTGCGCACCGGCGGTCCGATGCAAGTAAGCGTGCGCTTTGCCGAACGCTGGGCCGCCCATCACGACTATCCCTACGCGCCACGGACATCCGTGCGCCGCGAGGTTTTCACGCGCCGCGGCGGACTGTATTTCGGCATCGCGCATCTGCTGGCCAAGCGCGTGTCCTACGACAGCATGCTGTACCGCTTTGCCGACTACAACGCGGGCTTCTACGCCAGCCGCAACGCCGCGTTCCAGAATGCCGTCAACGTGGCCTCCGGCAGCCATCTGGTGCTGGACGGCGACTTGGTCAGCTACGCCGACCACGCCAGCGCCACCGAAAAAGCCGTGCGCCGACTCGGGCCACGCCTGGGTCTTTCCGACGGCGCCATTCACGACGCGCTCAAGCAGGGCGAAACGTTCGCCTTCGAACGCACGGGGCTTTACCACGGCGTATTCAATCTGGCCGACCGCGCCGCTGGCAAGCCGCTGCCGCGCGCCATCCTGCCGCGCATCACGCTGGAAAGTCCCAAGATCACGCGCCGGCTCACCACCGCGTGGTTTGCGCATCGCGTCGACCAGCGCTATCGCGCCTGCCTGCACTGATCGGCGTCTTGCCGTCGATTTGACAGACAATTGCCTCTCACCCTAAAAGAGTCGGCAACGTTGCGTCGTTATTCTTTTGGGGTGCATGCCATGAAACACGTCCCGGTCATTCTTGCCGGCCTGATCGCCATCGCCGGTTGCGGCGGCACGGCCCACGCGCACGATGCGCCGGCCATCGGCTCGCGCAATGTCGCCACGGTGACGCCGGACGTGCCGCGCCCCGGCACCAAGCCGTGCGTGGTGCCATTGTTCACCCGCCATCTTTTCGGCAAAACCGGCGACTCGGCCAACATGGGTTCCACGCCCTACGTCGTGTCCTATCGTCCGCCGGCCGGTTGCCAAGGCCCGTGGGCCAAGGTGGTGCTGGAAATGCATTTCGCCGTCGCCGCCGGCCATCAGTACGACCGCACCGCGTCGCTCTGGATGAACGGCGTGAACCTGTATTTCGGCTCCACCGAAGAACCCTCGCCCGGCGTCGCGCGCGACTGGAACATTCAACGCGACCTCACCGACTACACCAGCCTTCTGCGCCACCCCGGCAGTGTCGACGTGCGCATCAACAACTGGCTGGGCAAAGTGTTTTCCAGCCCCATCCACGCCAGCGCCAAACTGCTTTTCTATCCTGCCGACAAGGCTTATCCCGCGCCCGCCGTGCCCGACAAGGTCATCGCGCTCAATGGCAAGGACAACACACCCGCCAAGCTCGACCGCGATCACAACCTGCTGGCGCGCAACGTGACGTTTCCGCGCAACACCACGCGCGTCTACCTCGACCTTTTTGCCGAGCCGCAGGCCCACGACGAGTTCTACTACGTGTGCCTGCCCGACCAGACCATCGCGCGCGTCGGCGACCCCGGCAGCAATGGCTCGCTGGACCGTGCGCAAACCTGCGACGGCGGTGCGTTCCGCGAAGCCGAAGTGCTGATCGACGGCCAACCAGCCGGCCTGGCGCCGGTCACGCCGTGGATTTTCACCGGCGGCCTGGACCCGTTTTTGTGGCAACCCACGCCGGGGCCGGAAGCATTGAACTTCGTGCCTTACCGGGTCAATCTGTCGCCGTTCGCCGGTCTGTTGAGCGATGGCAAACCGCACACTGTCGCTGTACGCATGCTGGGCCAGCCCAACTTCTTTTCCGTCGCCGGCACCCTGCTCGTCTACCAGGACAACACCACGCAACACACCGGCGGCGCGCTGACGCGCAACACGCTCAAAACCGCCAACCTGCGCCCCACCATCGACGATGAACTGACTGGCCACGACGGCCACGTCGACGGCGGCATCTTCACGCGCGCCAGCACACATTACGTCATTGAAGGCTACGTCGACACGCCCAAGGGGCGGCAATATTCCAGCGTCGACACCACGATCGGTTTCGACAACACCCAGCACTTCGCCACCGCCGACAAGCACCGCTGCCACCTCAGCTGGCAGCACGCGCGCGTGGACAGCACCAGCCGCACCAGCGGCGCGCAAACGCGCAGTTTGCGCAAGATCATCGACTACGCGCTCGACGTCCGCACAGTGAGCCGCCGGGGCCAAGGCAAGAACCTGCACCGCGGCGTCCAGCTCAGCCTGCGCCTGGCGCGCCACATCGAACAACGCCAAGCCGGCCTGCCACCGTACATCGCCGACATGAGCAACATCCATGTCGGCAGCGCCAACCTCGCCTTCCAGCGCGGCCAACGCCTCACCTACACCGACCGCGACCAGACCAGCACACAAACCTTCCGCTTCACCAATTCACTCGGCGATTGCCGCGACGCGCAAGTCCAGGCCCGCGACCGCGCCGTGACCGCTTACACGCAAGGCCAAGGCTGCCTGGCACCAAAGCCAATGCACTGGTTCGCGCACCCGGATGGATCACCGGACAGCTTCGGCTGGCGTGGTGTCGTGCACGACTGACAAGCACACGCCCGAGCGCCGATCCTTGCCGGCATCCACTCACTTTGCATCACCGGACGAGTGCCAGGTGGCCGACAGGACACCCGGCGCCGCAAGGTCGCTGGAATCAGCCGCGTACAACGTGTATTGGCCCTTGCCCGGCGGCTGCCAGTTGCCGGCCTTGTCCACGTGGCGCAACCGTTTCAGCGGCACGTCGATCTTGACCGGAAGGCTCTGCCCCGGCGTCAGGGTGACGCGCTTGAAACCCACCAGCTTGCGCAGCGGAACGTCATGCAGCGACGCCGGATAACGCAGATAAATCTGCACGACATCGGACCCCTTGCGCTTGCCGGTATTGGCGACATGCACAGTGACTTGCAGCCGGCGCGGCTGGCCCGATGCCGTGTCGTCATCAACATGCATGCCGGAAAAGGCAAACGAGGTGTAGCTCAGCCCGTAGCCAAAGGGATACAGCGGCGGCTTGTCGAAAAACCGGTAGGTACGGCCTTGCATGCTGTAGCTGTTGTACGGCTGCAAATCGGCATCCGAGGCGTAGAACGTCAGCGGCAGGTGGCCGGACGGGTTGATCACGCCGGCCAGCATGGCAGCAATGGCCGGGCCGCCGGCTTCGCCGGGGTACCACGCCGCCACGATGGCGTCGGCATGCGCCTTGGCCCAACGCAAGGCCACCGAACTGCCGGACATCAGCACCACCACCAAGGGCTTGCCTTCCTGCTTGGCCAACTTCAGCAGCTGTCGTTGCGGGCGTGGCAGGTCGATGCTGGTGCGGTCGCCGTGCACGTAGCCGGGCACGACGTAGGGCGAGGCTTCGTTTTCCAGCACCGGCGTGCTGCCGACGAAAGCCACGACGACATCGCTTTGCGCGATGACTTTCCGGGCCGCCGCCAGCAACGCTCCGGGTGGCGCGATCCATTCCAGCCGCGCGCCGCTGTCGCCACTGGCGTGGTCGAGCGTGATGCGGATCGGCGTGGGCTGGCCGGCCTGCAGGTGAACCTTGAGCGTCACATCGCCGCGCTGGTCGACTTCGGCCAGACCAACCTGGGCGCGGCCCACTTGCATGCCGGCCTTGTCGTGGGTCTGGCAGTCGTAACAGCGATGGACATGAAACACGAGGGTGTATTGCCCGCTGGCCGGCGCGGTGAGCGTGCCCGTCCACACGGTGCCAAAACGCGCGGCGGAAATACCTTGCGCCGGCGCCACCTGGTTCCAGTCAAAATCAATGTGCCGATCAACGCGATGAACCACCGTGGAGTTTTTGCCCGACCGGTTGGCATAGACCGCCGCCAGCCCCGCCCGTCCATTGTTCGAACGCAACGCGGTATCGGGAATGACGACCGGCACGCCGCGCGTGAAACTGGCGCCTTCGGCGTAATGGATATTGACGTGGCCAAAGGTCTTGCGCAGGGCCGTCAGTGGCGTGACGGGATGGTCGATCGTGCCGTGGTAGTTGCCTTCCAGGTCACGCAGGTTGTCGGCGGTCGGGCCCACGACGGCAATCTTCAGGTGGCCATGGGCTTTCAACGGCAACGTGTGGTCGCGGTTTTTCAGCAGCACCAGTGACTCGGCGGCCGCCCGCCACGCGAGTGGGTAATGCTGCTTGAGCGTGTCGGCGTCGAAACGGATTTTGGCACGCGGATCGTTCGGCTCGGGCGTCAGCACGCCCAGTTTCCGGCGCACGTCGAGCACCTTCACCACGCGCCGCACCAGTGCCTCGCGTGTCACCTTGCCTTGTTGCACGGCCTGCGCCAGGGCGTCGTAGCTGTGCCCGCAATCAATGTCGGTGCCCGCATCAAAGGCGGCCACGGCACCGGCAACCGGATCGACAACGTAATGGTGCTGCGAAGTCAGGTCGGCCACGGCATCGCAGTCGGAAACCACCACGCCGCGAAAGCCCCATGTCTTGCGCAGCAGCCCGTCCAACATGGGCTTGTTGGCGCAACTGGGCACGCCATGCACGGCCGAATACGAACACATTACCGAACCGACTTGCGCACCTTGCACCAGTTGCTTGAAAGCCGGCAAATACGTGCGCGTCAGCTCACGTCTGGACACGTCCACGTCAAACGAAAAACGTCCCGGTTCGGGGCCGCTGTAGGCCAGAAAATGCTTGGCCGTGGCCAGCGCCACGGGATGTGCCGAATCACCCTGCACGCCTTCGACATAGGCGCTGGCCAGACGCGAAGTCAGCAGCGGATCCTCGCCGTAGGTTTCCATGACGCGCCCCCAGCGCGGATCGCGGGCGAGGTTGATGACCGGCGCCCACAGCGTCACGCCCTGGTAACGGCCATGCGCCGCATCCGGGCCGATGTCGTTGTACTTGCCGCGCGCCTCGTGACCGACGGCTCGGCCGACCTGCCCGATCAACGCCGGATCCCAGGTGGCCGCCAGCCCGATCGGCTCGGGGAAAACCGTCGCGTAGCCCGCACGTGCGACTCCGTGCAAACCCTCGCTCCACCAGTTGTAGGCCGGCGCATGCAATGCAGGCACGGCCGGCTGCGCATTGCCCAGAAGTCTGGCAAGCGCGGCCGTCGGCAAGGTTTGCACCTGCTTCAGCACATTGTCGCGCGCATTTTGCGGGGGCTTTGCAAAAGCGGGGTTGCCCCACGCCACCGGCCATGTTGCCAGCAGAAGACACGCCAGCGAACCGGCCAAACCATCACGCGTTTTCATTGTCTGGATCCGTCAAGTCGAAACGACCTTGCCGCGTCACGCTGCGGCGATGCCTGAAAGATAAGGTTATCTTGCCGCGAGACCCGATCCAATTGTCATGGCTTTGCAATTGACGCATGCAGGCAATGCCGGGCAGCGCCGCCCATCCGGCCCGGACGAGCTGGCGAAAAGAGGATCCCGATGCACCGCCGACACTACGCCAGATGCGTATCCAGCACCTGGTCGATGGCGTACAGCCCCGGCTTGCGGCCAGCCAGCCAAATGGCGGCAGCCAAGGCACCTCGCGCGAAGATGGCGCGGTCGGTCGCGCGATGGGTCAACTCCAGGCGTTCGCCGCGCGTGGCCAGCAGGGCCGTGTGCTCGCCCACGATGTCGCCACCACGCACCACGGCAAAGCCGATGCTGCCAGTCTCGCGCGCCCCCGTGTGCCCATGCCGGGCAAAAGCGGCCACATCGTCGAGCTCGCGGCCCCGCGCCTGCGCCGCCGCCTTGCCCAAGGCCAACGCCGTGCCGGACGGTGCATCCTGCTTGCGGCCGTGGTGGGCCTCGATGAGTTCGATGTCCCACTCGGACAAGGCGGCCGCCGCCTCGCGCAGCAAACGCGTCAGGACGGCGACGCCAAGACTGAAATTGGCGGCACGCAGGACAGGTATCTCCTGGCTGGCCGCCACCAGTTCGGCCTCCAGCGCAGCGGACAGCCCCGTCGTGCCAACCACCAGCGCGACGTGCTGCCGACGACAATGGGCCAGCGCCGCGGCCAACCCGTCGGGGCTGCTGAAGTCGATGACGACATCCAGGGCATCGGCGGCGTCCCAGTTGGCGGCGTAGCACAAGGTTTCCGGCGTGGCCGGGGTGGTCACCGGCTGTCCGACCAATTCAGAATCGGCATTGATGACGGCGCGTGCCAGCGTCAAATGCGGATTGGCGCGCACCAGGCCCCGCAATGCCTGCCCCATGCGGCCAGAAGCGCCATTGATGGCAACACGGACGGTTGAATGGCTCATGATCGTTCCGATTTCACGACGAAAACGGCCATCCTAACGCGACATCGCCACATGCGCAGCGACGTGGTGCCAACGATCGCTCATGCAGTCATGCGCGACCAGAATTTCTTCACGCCGTCCTTCCACGTCTGCGCGCGCGGCGAATGCTCCTCGGCCACGGACTCGTCGGCAAAAGTGGCTTCGAACGCTTCCAGCAACTGGCGCTGTTCGTCGTTCAGGCGCACCGGGGTTTCCACCTGCACATGGCAGATGAGATCACCCTGGCGGCCGCCGCGCACGGGTTTCACGCCACGGCCGCGCAAACGGAAAGTCTGCCCGGTTTGCGTCTCCGCCGGCACGTCGATGTCCACCTCGCCTTCCAGCGTCGGCACCTTGATCTTGGCGCCCAGGGCGGCCTGGCCGAAACGGATCGGCACTTCGCAGTAAAGGTCGGCACCATCGCGCTGGAAGATGGCGTGCTCGCGCACGTTGACTTCGACATACAAATCGCCGGCCTGGCCACCGGCTGGTGCGGCTTCGCCCTGCCCGGCCAGACGAACGCGATCACCGTTGTCGACGCCGGCCGGAATATTGACCGACAGCGTGCGCTTGTCCTCGACGCGGCCGTGGCCGTGGCAGGTCTTGCACGGCTTTTCGATGACTTGCCCCGTGCCGTGGCAGCGCGGACAAGTCTGCTGCACCGAGAAGATGCCGTTTTGCATGCGCACGCGGCCGTGACCGGCACAGGTTTCGCAGGTGCGCTTCTTGCCGTCCTCGGAACCCGATCCCTTGCAGTCTTCGCAAGCCACCAGGGTGGGAATGTCGATGTTTTTGGTGACGCCGAACACGGCCTCTTCGAGGTCGATTTCCATGATGTAGCGCAGATCGGCACCGCGCTGCACGCGCTGGCCGCGGCCACCACCGAAGATGTCGCCGAAAATGTCACCAAAGATGTCGCCCATGTCGCCAAAGCCGCCGCCACCACGCGGGCCGGCGCCACCATTCTCGAACGCGGCGTGACCGTACTGGTCGTACATCTGGCGTTTTTCGGGATTGGAGAGAATGTCGTAGGCCTCCTTGGCCTCGGTGAATTTCTCCAGCGCGTCCTTGTCATCCGGATTGCGGTCCGGGTGGTACTTCATGGCCACGCGACGGAACGTCTTTTTCAGCTCCACCTGGGTCACGCTGCGGGACACACCCAGAACTTCGTAGTAATCCCGTTTGCTCATC
>DASVGR010000128.1:0-11058 GCA_036379395.1 Rhodanobacteraceae bacterium
GACATCATTGAATGTGTAGGTCCTGGTGACGTAGCTGCCGTTGTCGACGCCGTAGAACTGGTGGGTGAAGGTTTCCAGCGAAGCCTTGTCATGCGTCAGCTGGCGGATCTTGCAATCGACGTCCAGCCAGATCATCGCGCCACCGACGTAGTACTGCTCGCCCATCTGCCAGCTGCGGTACGGCCGCGGGCGACGGTGCGCGATCATCTCGTCGTTGGTGGTGTCCTGGATGTTGCGCCATGCAAAACCCGGCGTGCCGCGCTCAAAACCGGCCCCGATCGCGGCCAGCTCGGCATGGAACTGTTGGGTCGTCATCATGCCGGCGCGCACCGGCAGGATCTGGCCCCAGTATTGGGTTTCACCCTCGTAGACCCACAGCAGCGAGTCGCCCATCGGCACGTTGAAATTGGGCGTCCACAGATCGGCCGGGCGGCGGAACTTGCCGTTCCACGAGTGCGTCCATTCGTGCGCGAACAGGCCGCCGCGGAACGGCATCTTGGAGCCGGGTTTCCAGCCGGTGAAGAAGTCGGCCTTGACGCCATCCTCGCTGGACTGGTGATGCTCCAGCCCGTTCATGGCGAACAGGTCCGACACCGACACCAGGAAGTCGTAGTGGTTGTAGTGGTGCGAATTGAAAACCTGGTATTCCTGCTTGACCAGATCGCGCAGCATCTTCAGTTCGGCGTCGCTGACGTCGAGATCCTTGGTGCTCTGGCCGAACAAGTCCATGTGCACCGGAATCTTCGCGCCGGGATCAAGATCCAGACGCTTGAAATACTTGCCGGCGTACAGCGGCGAATCGACCAGATTGTTGTAGGTGACCGGCTTGAACGTTGTCGTGTTGCCCGTGTGCGAGGCTGCCTCCAGCGCGGTGCCGAATTGCCAGCCGGCCGGCAGCGTCACGCTGGGCTTGAACGTGATGTCGCGCGTGTAATGCCCGGACGGGTACAGCGACATGTTGTTCCACTTGAGGTCGAGGATGCGGTTGGTCATCAGCATCGATCCCTGGTCGGAGGTGCGCGCGGCCAGCCACTGGAAGGACACGTGCAGCTCGCTCGCGCCCTGCGGCACGTCCACGTGGAAGGCGTACACGTCGTACTTGTCGCGCAACCACGGCACGCGCTTGCCGTTGGCGGTGATGACCAGGCCGGCCAGTTTGTCCAGTGCGTCGGGATTGAAGGCGTGGTTGCCCGGAATCCATTTGGGATACAACAGTGTCAGTGGACCGGCCTTGACCGGGATGGTTTCGTCGACGCGGAAAATGCCTTGTTGCGTGTCGGTGGCATTGACGTTGATGGTGATGGTGCCGGGGTAGGGCGTGTCCTGCGGCGGCGCGATGTGAGCGTCGGCGGCATCGGCAAAAGCCGTGGCCGGCAGGGCGGCGGCAAGCAGGCAGGCGGACAGGGCCAGGGCGAGATGGCGCATGCGCGGATGGCGAGTGGAGCGAAAAGCCATGATGGACTCCGGTTGTGGACAACCGGGTGACGCTAGCACCGCGTCCCAGGCGCGACATGGGCCGGATGGCATGGGTGCCGCCCGGTCGCGGCTATCTGGCGTTGCGCGAAGCGGCGGCCAGCAGATACCACGCGTCATGCGGCAGCCATTGTTCTTCCCAGCGCCAGCTCGAATCGGTGTGCGTCTGGCTGTACGGCACGGCGTAATCGATGCCGGTGTCGTCGTGGGTGGCATAGGCCGAAGTGATGCCGTTGACGATGCCGCCGGGGCGTTCGGTGTACTGCCAGCTGTCGAAGAACAGGTATTGCGGATTATTGTGGCCGATGCCTTGCAGCATCGAGGCGTCGAACGGATTCAGGCCCAAAATCCAGTTGATCTGGTCGGTGGCGTAGGCACGCAGTTTTTGGCTGAAAACCGCATCGTTCTTGAACAAGGGCAGGGCCAGGCGCGCGGCCGTGGCCAGGGAGGCGATGCGCGCGTTGCCGCCTTGCCACCACGGCGCGGCCGTCGTGTCGTGCGGAAAGAAAAAGCGCGCTTGGCGTCCCAGTGCCTTGGTCTGCACGTACTGGCGCGCGTAGCCGAACGGGTTGACCACGTCGTCGGTGATGGCCAGCTGAAACCCGAGCGAACGGCGCACCGCCTGCTTGATGCGCGCCTGCGTGGCGGCGTCGGCCTGCGGGTAATAGTCGAGCAGGGCGACGACAGGCGAACCGGCATCGGACGGATGATAGAACGGGCCGCTGCCGGGGCCGCCGCGGCGCCAGTAATGCTGGTAATGCGCATCGCTGGACAGCCGCGCCATGAGTGCATCGGCACGCTTCTGCGCGGCGGCTTTGTAGACGGCCTTGTGCGTGGTGCGCAGCAGTTCGCTGGCGGCCAGCAGGGCGCTGTAGTCGTCGAGGATGTTGTCCCGGCCGTCGTTGAGCAGCGCCTTGTTGTGCTTTTGCAGGCAGGCGAACGCGTCCTCGGCGGTCTTCAGATACGTGGCCCGGCTGAAATCGCCGCTCCAGGGCAAGCGCGCGGCCAGGGCCAGGGCAGCCACGGCAAAACCGCCGCCGCTGCGAAAACTCACTTGATAACGATGGCCGTGCGCCATCATGATTTTTTCAGCCGCCTCGTTGCGGTTTTTCTTGATGGCGAATTTTTGCATCACCGGCGCGATGCGACGGTCCTGGGGTTTCTTGTGGGGGCCGGGTGCATCCAGGGTTTCGTAGAACGAGCCGCCCGCGGGATGCATGCGCACGAGGAAATCCGCACCGTACGTGGCGCCGGCGACGAGGCGCCGCTCAAGCTGCGTGAAGTTGCTGTTGCCGCGCGCCTTCAGCAATTCCCACGAGCGGCCCATGGCGTAAACCACCAGCGGCACCTGCTGGGTGTTGAACCAGGTGCTGAAATCCAGCTGCGAAAAATGCACGCCGTAATCGCCGGTTGCGTCGTACCAGCCGCCGCGCGCGTCGATATGTGGCTTGCCCGGATCGCCGGCAAAGCCGATGTCGGCATCGGCCTTGTCCATGGCGCCAGACACGCGCTCGGACTCGAAAAACGCCAGCACGTCCGACAACGTGTGGCGCTCGACGATGTCGTGCTGGATGCGGAACGGAAAGGATGTCAGCGTGGCGACTTTGCCGTCCGTCTTGTTGGCGCAGGTGATGACGTACCGGCCGTCGCGGTCGAAACCGTTGAAGTCGAGCGACCAGAAACGCCAATCACGCCAATGTCTGACCGATTGCGGAGAAGACACCTTGAGCGTTTGCTGCGGCTGCTCGTCGGGATAGGTCGCAAGCGTGCAGGCGGTGATGTCGTCACCGGCGTGGCCTTGCACGATGGCGAGCTTGGGCCCGGCGGTTTCGTAGCCCAGATGGTTGGTCAGAATGCGCGCCGGAGGCGTGGCGGCAAAGGCTGGCGTGGCCAGGGCAAGGCCCAGTGCCGCTGTCAAAGACGCTTTGCTCATGCCGTGTGTCATGCCATTCACTCCGCCAGACAGGTCGTTCGACTATAACCACGCGCGCATCGGCAGTCTTGTGCCGATGCGCGCGTGGATCGCGGATGTCAGTCCGGTTCGTAGTCGAGGTTGGCCGACAGCCAGCGCTCGGCTTCCGCCAGCGACCAGTTCTTGCGTTTGGCGTAGTCGGCCACTTGCTCGCGCGAGAGTTTGCCGACCACGAAATACTGGCTGTCCGGGTGGCTGAAGTACCAGCCGGAAACGGCGGCGGCCGGATACATCGAGAAGCCTTCGGTCAGCTCGATGCCGGTGTTGGCGGTCACGTCCAGCAGCTTGAACAGCGTGTCTTTTTCGGTGTGGTCGGGGCAGGCCGGATAGCCGGGTGCCGGGCGGATGCCGCGGTATGCCTCGGCGATGAGCGCCTCGTTGTCGAGGTTTTCGTCCGGCACGTAACCCCAGAATTCCTTGCGCACGCGCAGGTGCATGTGCTCGGCGAAGGCTTCGGCCAGGCGGTCAGCCAGTGCTTTCAGGATGATGGCGGAGTAGTCATCGTTGTCGGCGCGGAAGCGTTCGAGGTGTTTCTCGATGCCCAGTCCGGCGGTGACGGCAAAGCCGCCGACCCAGTCGCGCTTGCCGCTGTCCTTGGGCGCGACAAAATCGGACAGCACCAAGTTGGGCCGCTCGACCGGCTTGTCGGCCTGCTGGCGCAGGTGGTGCAGCATGGTCAGCGTGCTGCCGTCGTCGTGGTACAGCTCGATGTCGTCACCGATGCTGTTGGCCGGCCAGAAGCCGATCACGGCGCGCGCGGTGAGCCATTTTTCGCCCACGATCTTGTCCATGATGGCGGTGGCGTCGGCGAACAGTTCGGTTGCCTGCGCGCCGACGATCTCGTCGGTGAGAATGTCGGGATAGTGGCCGTGCAGCTCCCACGCCTGGAAAAACGGCGTCCAGTCGATGGTGTCGCGCAGGGTTTGCAGGTCGTAGTTGTCGAACACGTGGATGCCGGGCTGCAACGGGGCCGGCGGATCGTATTCGGACCAGTCGCGCTTGAACGCGTTGGCGCGCGCGGCAGCCAGCGTGACCAGCTTTTTGCGCGGACCACGGTTGGCGCGGCGCACGCGCACGTCTTCGTATTCGTCGTGGATCTTGGCCAGGAACGCGTCCACTTTCTCCTTGTTGACCAGCGTCTGCGCCACGCCGACGGCGCGCGAGGCATCCTTCACCCACACCGTGTGCGAGGCGTAGTTGGGCTCGATCTTGATGGCGGTGTGCGCGCGCGAGGTGGTGGCGCCGCCGATCAGCAGCGGAATCTTGAAGTCGCGCCGTTCCATTTCTTCGGCCACGTGCGCCATTTCTTCCAGCGACGGGGTGATCAGGCCGGACACGCCGATCATGTCGGCGTTTTCGGCAATGGCGGTGTCGAGCAGCTTTTCGGCCGGCACCATCACGCCCAGGTCGACCACGTCGAAGTTGTTGCACGCCAGCACCACGCCGACGATGTTCTTGCCGATGTCGTGCACGTCGCCCTTGACGGTGGCCATGACGATCTTGCCGTTGGACTGGCTGGTGTAGCCGGCCTGCTTTTTTTCTTCTTCCATGTACGGCAGCAGGTAGGCCACGGCCTTTTTCATGACGCGCGCGGATTTGACCACCTGCGGCAAAAACATCTTGCCGGCGCCGAACAGGTCGCCGACCACGTTCATGCCGTCCATCAGCGGGCCTTCGATGACATCCAGCGTGCGCGTGGAAGCCTGGCGCGCTTCTTCGGTGTCGGCGACGACAAATTCGTCGATGCCGTGCACCAGCGCGTATTCCATGCGCTTGCCGATGGGCGCGTCGCGCCAGGCCAGCTTGTCGCCCTGGTCGGCCTCGGACGAGCCGCCGTCCTTGAACTTCATGGCAATTTCCATCAGCCGTTCGGTGGCGTCGTTGCGGCGGTTGAGCACCACATCCTCGACGCGTTCGCGCAGCTCGGGATCAAGCTCGTCGTAGATGGCCAGCTGCGCCGGGTTGACGATGCCCATGTCCATGCCGGCCTTGATCGCGTGATACAGGAACACGCTGTGGATGGCCTCGCGCACCGGGTTGTTGCCGCGGAACGAGAACGACACGTTGGAGACGCCGCCGGAAATGTGGCTGTACGGGAATTTCTGCTTGAGGATTTTCGCCGCCTCAATGAAGTTGACGGCGTTGTTGGCGTGTTCCTCGATGCCGGTGGCGATGGGGAAGATGTTGGAATCGAAAATGATGTCTTCCGGCGGGAAGCCCACTTTTTCGGTCAGCAGCTTGTACGAGCGCTCGCACATGGCCACGCGCTCCTCGACCGAGCTGGCCTGGCCGTGCTCGTCGAACGCCATCACCACGGCCGCGGCGCCATAGCTCAGCACGGTGTGCGCGTGCTCGAGAAACTCGTCCTCGCCTTCCTTGAGCGAAATGGAATTGACCACGCCCTTGCCCTGCAGGCAGCGCAAGCCGGCCTCGACCACCGTCCACTTGGACGAGTCGACCATCACCGGCACCTTGGCAATGTCGGGTTCGGCGGCGATGAGGTTCAAAAACTTCACCATGCACGCTTCGGAATCGAGCAGGCCCTCGTCCATGTTGACGTCGATGATCTGCGCGCCGTTTTCGACCTGCTGGCGCGCCACGGCGACGGCCTCGTCGAAACGTTCTTCCTTGATCAGGCGCTTGAACTTGGCCGAGCCGGTGACGTTGGTGCGCTCGCCGATGTTGATGAACAGCGAATCGGGCGTGATGACCAGGGGTTCGAGGCCGGACAGGCGGGTGTAGCGATTCATGACGCGATGGTCCTTGGAAGGCAATGGTGCTGATGCCGTAGGAGCGCGCCTGCGCGCGATGGGTTGGCTGTCGCGCGCGGGCGCGCTCCTGCGACCAATGCGGGTCGGCTCAGGCGGCGGTTTCGAGCCTGGGCAGGGCGCGTGGCGTGTACTGTTTCATCGTGGTCGCAATGGCTTCGATGTGCTCGGGGCCGGTGCCGCAGCAGCCGCCGACGAGGTTCAGCATGCCCTTGCCGGCAAATTCGCCCAGCACGCCGGCCATGTGCTCCGGCGTCTCGTCGTATTCGGCCAGTTCGTTGGGCAGGCCGGCGTTGGGGTGCGTGGACACGCGGCATTCGGCCACCTGCGCCAGCGCGTGGATGTACGGCCGCAGCTCATCGGCGCCAAGCGCGCAGTTCAGGCCGATCGACAGCGGTCGCGCATGCTTGAGCGAGTAGTAGAACGCCTCGGTCGTCTGCCCCGACAAGGTGCGCCCGGAACGGTCGGTGATGGTGCCCGAGATCATCAGCGGCAGGCGCGCGCCCAGGTGGTCGTAAACCTGGTTGATGGCGTACAGCGCGGCCTTGGCGTTGAGGGTGTCGAAAATGGTTTCGACCATCAGCACGTCGGCGCCGCCGGCGATGAGGTTTTCGGCGCACTCGGTGTAGTTGTCGACCAGCTCGGCAAAGCTCACGTTGCGGAAGCCCGGATCGTTGACGTTGGGCGAGATCGACGCGGTGCGGCTGGTCGGCCCGATCACGCCGATGGCAAAGCGCGGGCGTGACGGATCTTTTGCCTCGGCCGCATCGCAGGCGGCGCGCGCCAAGCTGGCGCCGGCGCGGTTCAACTCGCCCGCCAGGTGCTCCAGGTGATAGTCGGACTGCGACAGGCGCGTGGCGTTGAAGGTGTTGGTTTCGATGAGATCGGCGCCGGCCTCAAGGTACGAGGTGTGGATGTCGCGCAGGATCTCCGGCCGGGTCAGGCTGAGCAGGTCGTTGTCGCCCTTGAGGTCGTATTCGCAGCCGGCGTCGTGGCGGTGTTGGTGCGCATGGTCGTGGTCGCAGCCGTGCGCGAAACGCTCGCCGCGAAAGCCGGCTTCGTCCAGACGGTGGCGCTGCAGCATGGTGCCCATGGCGCCGTCGAGGATGAGGATGCGCTTGTCCAGCGCGTCCAGCAGCTTTTGCGCGCGCTCGGGGTTGTACCAGGGAAGAACGGAGGCGGTCATGGCGGTTCCAGTCAAAGCGGTTTGCTGGCCAGGAGGCTCAGCACTTCAAAATGCGGCGGCTTGCGTTCGCGCGAAATTGGCGCGCAGGCCAGGACGGACAGCCCGGCCTTTTTGGCCAGCCCGGCCAGATCGGTGCGGCGAAAGCCCAGGTTGCGGTGGTCGAACGGCTCGACCGCGGTCTTGTGGCCGTGATGGGCCAGCGTGACGGCGAGCAGGCGGCCGCCCGGCTTGAGCACGCGCGCGGCCTCGGCCACGGCTTTGGCCGGCTGGTCGGAATAGGTCAGCGCGTGCAGCATCAGCACGAGGTCGAATTGCGCATCAGCCAGGTTCAGCGCGTGCATGTCGCCTTGCTGCACGCGCACGTTGCCGAACGGTTTCAGGCGCTGGCGGGCGGCTTCGGTGACGCGTTCGCCGGCGTCCACGCACACGATCGAATGCGCGTGCGGGGCCAGCAGCTCGGCGGTGACGCCATCGCCGGAGGCGATGTCCAGCACGTCGCCCGTGGCCAGCAATTGCAGCAGCGCGCGGGCCAGGGTTTCCCACGTGCGGCCGGGCGAGTAGTGGCGCTCCATGTCACCGGCCACGGCATCGGCCCAGCCCTGTTCGCCGGCGCGATGGGCCAGCACGGCCGGCAGGCGTTCGGCGTCGGCGCTGAGCAGGGCGTCGTCGATGGTGCGGCGCAGGGTTTCCAGCAGCGCGGCCTGGTTGGCGTCCACGTCGGTGTTGGCGTGGTAATAGGCCGACACGCCGCTGCGGCGGTCGCGCACCAGGCCCGCGTCCTTCAGCTTGGCCAAGTGTGTGGACACGCGCGGCTGCGCCAATTGCAGGATGGCAGCCAGCTCGGCCACGGTCAGTTCTTCGCGTTCAAGGACGGCCAGCAGGCGCACGCGTGTTGCGTCGGCCAGCAGGCGCAGCAGGGTGGAGGCAGCGGCCAGGTCCATTGATTATCCTTATATCGCGATACAAGGATGCAAGGTTAGGCGCAAGCCTGTGCAGCGTCAAGGCGGATGTGGCTGTTTGGCGCGGGCAACACGGGCATATGCAAAAAGGTAAAATAGCCGCTTTCGTCACGGCCGATACGGCTGTGCCCACGTTTTGACCCGTTCATGCCGCGCATGCGGTTGAGGAGGACGCATGGATTTCAGTTTTACCGAGGATCAGCTGGCGATCCAGTCGATTGCCCGCGATTTCGCGCAAAAGCGCATCGCGCCGGTGGCGGCACAGTTTGACCAGTCCGGCGAGTTTCCGCTGGAAAACATCCAGGAGATGGGCAAGCTGGGCCTGATGGGCATCGAAGTGCCGGTCGAGTACGGCGGCGCGGGCATGGACCCGGTGTCCTACGTGCTGGCAATGATCGAAATCGCCGCGGCCGACACGGCCACCTCCACCATCATGAGCGTCAACAACTCGCTGTTCTGCCACGGCATCCTCAAGCACGGCAGCGAGGAGCAGAAGCAGACCTACGTGCGCGCCATCGCTTCGGGCGAGGCCATCGGCGCGTATGCGCTGACCGAGCCGCAGTCGGGTTCGGACGCGTCCAACATGCGCACGCGCGCGGTCAAGAACGCCGATGGCGACTGGGTCATCAGCGGCAAGAAGATGTGGATCACCTCGGGCACGGTCGCGCGCTACATCGTGCTGTTCGCCATGACCGACCCGGAGAAGGGCGCCAAGGGCGTGTCCGCGTTCATCATCGACACGCAAAAGCCGGGCTTCAAGGCCGGCCGCAAGGAGCCCAAGCTGGGCATCCGCGCCTCGGCCACGTGCGAAATTGAGCTCGACAACTACGTCTGCCCGAAGGAAAACCTGCTGGGCGAGGAAGGCCGCGGCTTCAGCATTGCCATGGGCGTGCTCGACGCCGGCCGCATCGGCATCGCCTCGCAGGCCGTCGGCCTGGGCCGCGCCGCGTATGAAGCCACGCTGGCGTGGGTGCGCGAGCGCAAGGCGTTCGGCCAACCCATCGGCAGCTTCCAGATGACGCAGACCAAGATCGCCGACATGAAATGCAAGTGGGAGTCGGGCTATCTGCTGACCTTGCGCGCCGCGTGGGCCAAGGAACAGGCCAAGGCCAACGACGGACGCTTCACCACCGAGGCGGCCTGCGCCAAGCTGACGGCGTCGGAAGCGGCCATGTGGATCACCCACCAGGCCATCCAGATCCATGGCGGCATGGGCTATTCGCGCGAGATGCCGCTGGAGCGCTATTTCCGCGACGCCAAGATCACCGAGATCTACGAAGGCACCAGCGAAATCCAGCGCATGGTGATCGCGCGCAACGAGACGGGTTTGCGCTGAAACCGCGTGCGAAGGCGTTGCGACGAACAGGCGGGCCTCGGCTCGCCTGTTTGCATGTGGGGCGGCAAGGCGCAAGCCCTTGCCATCGCGCATGCGGGCACGCCGTGTACACGTGCATGATGTACCTTTCGCGTCCTGGGAGCCTGGGCGACAGAAATCTTCCGGGCTGCAAACAGCGCCTGCGCGGTCCATATTTCCGCCGCTTTTTGACCCATGGAACCACCATGGGCCGGCAAAGCGTCGAAAATCTGTCCTCACGCAGTCACTTTTTCGCCTCGAAAGCTTCTGCCGCCCAGGCTCCTGCGCCAACATCGCCTTGTTTCTGGAATACCCATGTTTGAAAACGCCTTCAACAACATCGACAAGGTCATGCGCAACGACGAGGGCCTGGCCTCGGAACTGGATTACGCCGAGCAAACCTCGTGGCTGCTGTTTTTGAAATACCTCGATGACATGGAGCACGAATGGGCGGATGAGGCCGAGCTGGAAGGCCGCGCATACACGCCTGTCATCGACGTCGAATTTCGCTGGCAAACCTGGGCCGCGCCGAAGAAGGACGGCACGTTTGATCACCAGGCGGCGCTGACTGGCGAAGACCTCATCGCCTTCGTCAACAACGACCTGTTTGCCTACCTCAAGGACTTTCGCGACAGCGCCGACAGTCCGGATTCGCTGGAATACAAGATCGGCGAAATCTTTTCCGAAATCGTCAACAAGTTCCGCTCCGGCTACACCCTGCGCGATGCCATCGACGTCGTCGACGGGCTGCATTTCAACAGCCAGCAGGCCAAGCACGAGCTGTCGGACCTGTACGAAACGCGCATCAAGCGCATGGGCAACGCTGGCCGCAACGGCGGCGAGTACTACACGCCGCGGCCGCTGATCCGCGCCATGATCAAGGTGGTGAAGCCCGAGATCGGCGAGACGATCTACGACGGCGCCTGCGGCTCGGCGGGCTTCCTGTGCGAGGCCTGGAGCAGCCTGCGCCGTGACGACCTGTCCGCCGCCGACTGGGACACCTTGCAGCGCAAGACGTTTTACGGCCAGGAGAAGAAATCGCTGGCCTACGTGCTCGGCGTGATGAACATGATCCTGCACGGCATCGACGCGCCCAACATCCGCCACGCCAACACGCTCTCCGAGAACGTGCTGGACATCCAGCAGAAGGATAGGCACGACATCGTGCTGGCCAATCCGCCGTTCGGCGGTGGCGAGCGCAAGGAAGTGCAGCAGAACTTCCCGATCAAGTCCGGCGAAACCGCCTACCTGTTCCTGCAGCACTTCATCCGCAAGCTCAAGGCCGGCGGCCGCGGCGCGGTAGTGATCAAGAACACCTTCCTCAGCAACACCGACAACGCCAGCGT
>DASVGR010000129.1:0-66398 GCA_036379395.1 Rhodanobacteraceae bacterium
CCTTCACCACCGAGGCGGCCCCGGCAATCGTCCACGGCGACATCATCTTCATCGCGGTCGGTACGCCGCCCGACGAGGACGGCAGCGCCGACCTGCAGTACGTCCTGGCAGTGGCGCGCACGATCGGCCGTCAGCTGGATCGCTATGCCGTGGTGGTCAACAAGTCGACCGTGCCGGTGGGTACGGCCGACCGGGTCCGCCAGGCGATTGCCGACGAACTCGCCGTACGCGGTGCCAAGGTGGATTTCGACGTCGTCTCCAATCCGGAGTTTCTCAAGGAAGGCGATGCCGTCGAGGACTGCCTGCGTCCGGATCGCATCGTCATCGGCAGCAGCAGCGAGCGCGCCATTGCCGCGATGCGCACGCTCTATGCGCCGTTCAATCGCAACCACGAGCGCACCGTGCTGATGGACGTCCGCTCGGCCGAGCTGACCAAGTACGCCGCCAACGCGATGCTGGCCACCAAGATCAGTTTCATGAACGAGATCGCCAATATCGCCGAGCGCGTGGGCGCCGACGTGGAGCTGGTCCGCCAGGGCATCGGCTCGGACCCGCGCATCGGCTATCACTTCATCTATCCGGGCGCCGGCTACGGCGGCTCGTGCTTTCCCAAGGACGTGCAGGCGCTCGAGCGCACGGCACGTGCGCACGGCTACGCGGCTCACTTGCTGGGGGCGGTCGAGCGCGTGAACCGCGAGCAGAAGGCCCGGCTGTTCGAGCTGATCGAGCGCCATTTCGACGGCCAGCTCGCCGGCAGGACGATTGCCATCTGGGGACTGGCGTTCAAGCCCAACACCGACGACATGCGCGAGGCGCCCAGCCGGCGCCTGATGGAATCGCTGTGGGAAGTCGGCGCCACGGTGCGTGCGTTTGATCCGCAGGCACGCGCCGAGACGCGCCGCATCTACGGCGAGCGTGACGATCTGGTGCTGTGCGACAAGCCGTACGCGGCGCTCGAAGGGGCCGACGCGTTGATGCTGGTGACTGAATGGAAAGCTTTCCGCAGCCCCGACTTTGCCGCCATTGCCGCGTCGCTGACAGCGCCGGCGGTGATGTTCGACGGGCGCAACCTGTACGATCCGGTCACTGTCGAAGAGGCCGGCATTGCCTACTACGGCATCGGTCGCGGGCGCAGCGTGGCGCAAGCGGGGCAAGGTCATGCATGACACGGACATGGCCGAGCGCCTGAACGACCTCGAAGTGCGCCTGACATTCGTCGACGACACGGTGACATCGCTGGCTGATGCCGATGCCTCGCTGACGCGGCGCCTGCTGGCGCTGGAACGCGCCATCCGCGACATGCGCGCGGAACTGGCCACCATCCGCACGGCGCTGGGCGACGATGCCCGCAACGAGCCGCCGCCACCGCATTATTGATCACGACTTTCCCACGGACGTTTGAACATGGGCGAATCATTGCGTGACCAGCTGCTGAAAAGCGGCCTGGCCAAGACCCTTCCGAAAACCAAGCCGCCGCGGCATGCCAGGAGCGGCAAGCCGCAGCATGGCCAGACAGGCAAGGCGCAGGCCGGCCCGGCGCGGCCCGGCAAAGCGGGCAAGGCGTCATCCGACGACCTCAATCTGGCGCAGGCCTGGGCCGCGCGCGCGCGTGCGGAATCGGCCGAACGCAAGCAGGCCGAAGCCGAGGCCGAGGCCAAGGCGAAGGCGCGCAAGGAGCGCCAGCGTCTGCTGGCCGAAGCCTTGAACGGCAAGATTCTCAACAAGGCCGATGCCGAGGTGGCGCGGCACTTCGAATACGCCGGCAAGATCCGTCGCGTGCACGTCGATGCGGCGCAGATGGCCGCACTCAACGCCGGCGAACTGGGCGTGGTGCAAAACCGCGGGCGCTACGTCGTGGTGGCGCGCGAGGTGGCCGAGCAGGTGCATGCGTTCGCGCCCGAATGCGTCGCCTTGCTGGTCGATCCCGCAGCCGCGGCGGCGGACGACGGCGTCCCCGACGACCTGATGTGGTGACGTGGTCTACATCGTCCTGAGCGTTGTCTGCAGCGTGGTGGTGTCGGTGTTGTTGAAACTGGCACCACGCTTCGCCGTGGATGTGCGCCAGGCGATCGCCGGCAACTATCTGGTCGCGGCGTTGCTGGCATGGGGCGTGTTTCACCCCGATCCGGGCTTGCTGACACTGCCCGTGGCGCATCCGGCGTGGCGTGTGCTGCTGGCGCTGGGCGTCTTGCTGCCGACCATCTTTGTCGTCCTGGCGCGTGCGGTCGAGCATGTTGGCGTGGTGCGCTCGGATGCCGCGCAGCGCTTGTCGTTGCTGTTGTCGCTGCTGGCCGCTTTTACCTTGTTTGGCGCCGTGCTGACGTGGCAAAAGGGCATCGGCATGGTTGTCGGTCTGGCGGCCATTGGCTGCATCGTGGCGCGCAAGGAAACCACGGCGGCGGTCGCGAAGGCGCGTGACTGGCTGTGGCCGTTGGGTGTGTTTGTCGGCTTTGGTGCCATCGACGTGTTGTTCAAGGAAGTGGCGCAGTTGACCGGCGTGCCGTTCACCGATGTGCTGTTTGCCACGTTCGTGCTGGCCTTCGTGCTGGCGGCCGCGGGCGTGGCATGGCTGTACGTGCGCGGTCGCGCGCGCTGGCGCTGGCGGCATGCGGGTGGCGCATTGTTGCTGGGCATCTTCAACTTCGGCGACATCGTGTTCTACGTGCAGGCGCATCGCCACATGGCACACGATCCGGCGCTGGTGTTTTCGACCATGAACATCGGCGTGATCGTGATGGCCGCCTTGGTCGGCGTATGGCTGTTCCGCGAAAAGCTCTCGCGCGTCAACGTGCTTGGCATCGTGCTGGCCGTGGCCGCCGTGCTGATGCTGGCCACGGCGGTCTGAACGGACGGCCGCGTCACATGGCGGCGGGTTCGCGCAGGGTTGGATTGTCCCAGCCGGGACGTGGCGTGAAACGGGAGCCGTGGCGTTGCGCCAGTTGTTCCAGCCGTGCCTTGAGCGCGTCGGCGCCGGCGCTGCGGATGTACTGGATGGGACCGCCGCGGAATGGCGCGAAACCGGTGCCGAAAATGACGCCGGCGTCCAGCGTGTCGGCATCGTCGACCACGCCGTCGTGCAGGCAGGCGACGGCCTCGTTGAGCATCGGCAAAATCAGGCGGTCTTCCAGATTGGTTGGTGCGTTGTAGCCTTTTTCCACCGGCGGCTTTTGCGGCTTGCCATCGACCCACGTGTACAAGCCCTGGCCGTCCTTCTTGCCGCGATGGCCGGCATCGCGCAGCGCATCCAGGCCGGCCGGCAATTCCAGGCCGAGGAACGGCGCCAGTTCCTTGCCGACGCTGGCGCACACGTCCAGGCCCACGGTGTCGGCCAGTTCGATCGGCCCCATCGGCATGCCGAAGGCCTTGGCCGTCTTGTCCAGTACCGGGCCGGGCACGCCTTCGTGGTGCAGGCGGATGGCTTCGAGCAGGTACGGCATGAGGATGCGGTTGACCAGAAAACCGGGCGTGCCGGTGACCACGAGCGGCAATTTGCCCAGCGCCTTGCAGAACGCGCGCGCGCGTTGCTGCGTGGTGGCGTCCAGCCCGTCGTGGCGGACGACTTCGACCAGTGGCATCTGCGCCACCGGGTTGAAGAAATGCAGGCCGATGAAATGCTGCGGGCGGGCCAGTTTTTCGTCGAGCATATCCAGCGCGATGCTGGACGTGTTGGTAGCCAGGATGGCGGTGGCCGGCAGTTGCGGCTCGACCTGCGCATACACGGCCTGCTTGGCCTCGGTGTTCTCGTAAATGGCCTCGATGACGAGATCGGCACGCGCGACCGCCTTGCCTTCGAGATCGGCCGCCAGGCGGTTGCCGGCGGCATCGGCGCGCGCCGTGTCGCCGTGGGCCTTTTTGGCATACAGCGTCTGGGCGCGCAGCAGGGCCGGTTCGATAAAGCGCATTTCGCGGTCCTGCAACGTCACCTTGAAGCCTTTCCAGGCGCTCCAGGCGGCGATGTCGCCGCCCATGGTGCCGGCGCCGACCACGTGTACGCGGGTGATGCCGTGTTCGACCGCGCCGTCCAGCTTGAGCAGCCGTTCGCGCAGGAAGAATACGCGGATGAGGTTGTGCGCGGTCGGCGTGGTGGCCAGGCGCGCGACCGAAGCGGCTTCCAGCTTCAGGCGATGGTTGACATGGCGACCGCCGCGACGCCACACGTCGATCACGGCGAAGGGTGCGGGATATTGCTGTCTGCGCACCTTGGCGGCGGTCTGGCGACGCACCGCAGGAGCCAGTGCCTGGCGCACCGGCCACCAGTTGGTGGCCCAGCCACGCAGGCGTCGGGCCAGTGGTCGCGAACGCGGATGCACGATCAGTTGACGCGCGGCGGCCAGCAGCTGGTCGGTCGGCACGACGCGGTCGACCAGGCCGGCGGCATGTGCCTTGCCGGCGCTGAACGGCTTGCCGGTCAACATGGCCTGCAGCGCGGCCGGGGCGCCGATCAGGCGCGGCAGGCGGGCCGTGCCGCCCCAGCCGGGGTGGATGCCAAGCATCACTTCGGGCAGGCCGATGTGCGCGTCGGTGGCCGCGACGCGGCCACGGCAGGCCAGCGCCAGTTCGGTGCCGCCGCCCAGGCAATGGCCGTGGATTGCCGCGATGGTCGGGCAGGGCAGGCGCGCCAGGCGATCGAAGACGTGCTGGCCATGCTCGATGTTCTCGCGCACGCTGCCGGCGGCCGCGTACTGCACGAACTCGTGGATGTCCGCGCCGACGGCAAAGCCGGACGGCTTGGACGAGTGCACGATGACGCCGGGCGGATTCTCGATTTCCAGCCGTTCGACGATGGCATCGAGCTCGTCCAGCATGGCGCGCGAAATGGCGTTGACCGGACTGTCCGCGCGATCCATGGCCAGCGTGACGATGCCGCCGTCGTCCACCGAGGTTTTCCAGTGCTTGAAACGCAACCCTTCGAACATGATCACGGCTCGTACGGAGTGGCCCATCACGATACCGCGCGGATCGATGCAATGCGAGATGGCGGCGTGCGCGCGGGACGCCTTCCGCACGTGACTGAAAACTGCCTGAAGCATGCACGACCAATGCCGGATATGGCGGCAAAACGCGATGCATTTCGCGTTCCCGGACATCCATCGCTGGCAAGGTGGGCACTGTTCCAATGCACGGCCCAAGGAGCACGGCGTGACAGACATGACAATGCAGGCATTGGCCGTGCCTGATGGCCGGGATGTCTTTGATCAAATCCTCGAAGCCGACGCGCCCCTGATCACGCTGGAAACGACGCGTCCCGACGCCTTGCTGGAAAAATTCCGGCAGCGCGTGCGCCGCAGCGGCGAAACGTTTTACGTGTGGCAGGAAGGCGAGGGCCTGTGCAGCCTGCGTGAAACCGGATTGCGCATCCCCGGCAGCCTGCGCGTGAGCGACACCTTGCGTTATGTCCTCAAGAGCCGGCATTTCGGCATCTACCTCATGGGCGGGCTGACGACCAGCCTGACGCAATCGGATGTGGCGTTGATGCGGCGCTTCGTGCAAACCAGGGCGGATTTCGTGCGGCGCGTGGTGTTGCTGGCGCAGGGGCCGGAACTGGCCCGTCGCCTGGGCGATCTGACCGTGGTGATCCGGGATCGGCAGGCCGCGCAGGGACGTTTGCGCCTGCGTGGCGGGCGTTGGGTGAACTGATCCGATGACGGGCATGGTTGACAGTGTCGGGGCAACAGGCATCCTGCTGGTGGCCAGCCAACGGGACGACCGGCGCTGCCTGTTCGATCTGCTCGACAAGCAGGGATTTCGGCGTATTCATGCGGCGCGTGATGCCACCCAGGCGCGAGTCCTGCTGGCCGAGCGGCCGGCGCTGGGGTTGGTGCTGCTGGAATTTGCCGCGGACGCCAGCGACGCGCTGGCGTTCTGCGCCCATGTGCACGGACTTGAGGCTTATCGCCAGATCCCCATTCTGGGCCTGGCCACGGCCGCGACCCGTCGCGGGAACGAGTCGCTCGAGGATGTGCGTGGCTGGCTGCACTTGCCGGCCGACGGGGAACAGTTGCGTGAGCAGCTCGAGCTGCTGCAACAGACAAAACCGGCACCCGCGAAGCCCGCCGTCGATTTGCCGCAGGCCGGTCCGGACGATTACCGCTTTGCGTTTGACGATGACGATCGCTGCTGGGTGATATCGACGCCGGACGGACAGGTGCTGGATGTCAACGCGGCATTTGCGCGGCATGTCGGCGCCACGGCCGCCGAATTGCGCGGGCGGACGTTGTCGGTGGTCATCGGCGAGGCCGGCGTGGGACCGACGGAGTTGCTGCAGCGTCTTGCCGAAGCGGGCGTTGCCGAGCGCATGGTCCAGTGCCCGCGCGCCGATGGCGGCAACGCGCCGATGCGCGCCGTCACCCGCCTGGCCACATGGCGCAATCAGGTCGTGCATGTCACCGCGTTGCAGGCGCAAGGCCACGTGGCGCAGGCGCGCGGGTTGCTCAATCTGCTGGCCCAGCTGCGCAAGGCGGGCAGCAACGAGGCTGGCGTGCGCCAGGCGGCACAGGTGCTGGTGCAGGGCCTGGCGCTGGATTTTGTCGGCGTGTATGCGGCCATGCCCGAAGCCAATGCCGAACCGGTCATGTGGGCGCATCAATTGCGTCAGCCGCTGGCCAGCAATGATGCGGTGCCGGACGTGCTGCAACAGCCGGCATTGCATCTGGTGCTGGACGGCGAAACGTTGATGCATTCGGATGACGCCATGCGGCTGGCGCATTCGGACGCCTTCGTGGCGGGCATGAATTTCAAGGCTTTTGCCGGCTTGCCGCTGGTCGACGAGCGCGGCAGCGTGCTGGGCGCGCTGCTGGCGGGCAGCCGCGAGCCGTGGGTTTCGGGATCGTTGATTCCGGAAACCTTGCACGTGGCCGCCGGACACTTTGCCCATGACATGGAATTGCGCCGGGCCCGCGCGCAAGGCCGTGCGCACGGCTTGCTGGACGGCCTGACGCGCCTGCCGAACCGCCTGCTGTTCAACGACCGGCTGGAAAACACCTTGCGCGAGGCGCGTCGCACCGGCGAGATGTTTGCCGTGCTGTTCGTCGACCTGGACCGCTTCAAGTCGATCAACGACTCGCTGGGCCATTCGGTCGGCGACGAGGTGTTGACGGCCGTGGCGCGGCGTCTGCGCGGCTCGGTGCGCGCATCCGACACCGTGGCACGCTACGCCGGCGACGAGTTCACCGTCATCCTGCGCCACATCACTCAGCGCGAGGACGTGCTGCGCATCGCCGACAAGATGGTGCGCCTGATGGATGCGCCGCTGATGCTGGCCGACGGTTCCGAACTGCACATCACCGCCTCCATCGGCGTGAGCTTCTACCCCGACGACGCGGCCACCGCCGAGCGCCTGCTCAAGCATGCCGACGTGGCCATGTACAGCGCCAAGGGCAAGGGCCGCAACGGTTACCAGGTGTACGTGGCGCAGTCCGAGGAAAGCCATCAGCAGCGCGTGGCGCTCGAGTCCAAGCTGCGCCAGGCCGAGCGCAACGGCGAGCTGCGCGTGTATTACCAGCCGCAGGTGGACGTGCTGACCGAGGACATCGTCGGCATGGAAGCGCTGGTGCGCTGGGAGCATCCCGAGCTGGGCATGATCAGCCCCGGATTCTTCATCCCGCTGGCCGAGGAAACCGGGCTCATCGTCAGCATCGGCGAATGGGTGCTGCGTCGCGCCTGCGAGTCGACCGCGCGCTGGACCAGGCGCTACGGCCTGCCATTGCGCATCGGGGTCAATCTGTCGGCGTTGCAGCTCATGCAGCCGCGCCTGCCCGACATGGTGATGTCGGCGCTGCATGACAGCGGTTTGCCGGCCGGCCAGCTGGAACTGGAAGTGACCGAAAGCATCAGTGTCAAATCCATCCCCCATTTGCTGCGCAACCTTGCCCGGCTGCACGACATGGGCTGCCATCTGGCCATCGACGATTTCGGCACCGGGCAGGCCTCGCTCGATTACCTGCGCAACCTGCCGGCCGACCGCATCAAGATCGACCAGAGCTTCGTGCGCAACATCGGCGTGGACCCGGACGACGAAGCCATCGTCAAGGCCACCATCGACATGGCCCACGGGCTCAACCGCGCCGTGATCGCCGAAGGCGTCGAGACCGAGGCGCACCTGTCTTTCCTGCGCCAGCAGCATTGCGAGGAATTGCAGGGTTACCTGTTCTGTCGACCGTTGCCGCGCAACGCGTTCGACCTGCTGCTGGCTGAACGCCAGCGCCTGCTTGGAGCTGCCCGGGACCAGGGCACCGGTTGACGCGCCAGCGGGCCGGCCCCATCTTGCCGAGGTGGGCGCGTGAACTTTTGCGCCGCCTTGGCAGTCCTACAACGGCGTGTGGCACTCGCACGTCAAGGGAGATTGGCCCGGATGGGCGAGAAAGAAGTCGATCGCGCTCTGGTCGAGCGCGTACAACAAGGCGATTCGCGGGCTTTTGATCTTCTGGTGCGCAAATACCAGCACAAGGTCATCGGGCTCATTTCGCGTTACGTCGCCGATCGCAGCGAGTGCCAGGACGTGGCGCAAGAGGCGTTTATCCGCGCCTGGCGCGCGATTGATTCGTTTCGCGGCGACAGCGCGTTTTACACGTGGCTGTACAAGATTGCCGTCAATACCGCCAAAAACCATCTGGTGGCATTGAAACGGCGCCCGCCCAACGACGACGTGGCCGTCGAGGACGCGGTATTCGGCCCCAGCGCCGAGCGCCTGTACGAGAACGCCACGCCCGAGCACGAAATGCTGCGCCAGGAAATTGAACAAACCGTGGTTTCCGCGGTCGAAGCATTACCTGAGGAGCTGCGTACGGCCATCACCCTGCGGGAAGTGGACGGACTCAGCTACGAAGAGATTGCCCTGTCCATGGATTGTCCGATCGGCACCGTCCGGTCGCGCATTTTCCGGGCGCGTGAGGCAATCGATGAGCAATTGCGGCCGTTACTGCCCGGTCACGAGGAAGCGACATCATGAAGCCTGTCGAACACGAAAACCTGTCTGCGTTGGCCGATGGTGAACTCGGTCGTGATGAAGTGCGCTTCATGCTGCGGCGCACCGAAGGCAATGCCGGGCTCAGGGCCGTGTGGACCCGTTATCACGTCATCGGCGCCAGTCTGCGACATGAATCCATGTTGCTGGCGGACAATGATTTCGCCACGCGCGTCATGCAGCAAATCGCGGCCTCCGCGCCCCAGCTGAAAGTGGCCACGGCGCCAGCGGCCCACGGTCGTGCCCATCACTGGTTGCGCTGGTCGGCCGGTGGCGCGATTGCCGCAGGCGTGGCCGCCGTGGCGTTGATCATGGTGCAGCCGCAAATGCAGCCGGCGGCACCGGCAGCCACGGGCTCGGCACGAATTGCCGCCGCAAACGCCAGGACGACGCAGGCGACGACATCGCCACGGCCGATGGCCGCGCCGGCCGTGCCGCGCTGGTTGTCGGCTTCCCCTTCGGCCGCGCAGTTGGCGCAACCGGCCGCCGCCGACTTTTACGGCCCCGGCCAGATGGTCGCCTCGCACGGTTACGCCGAGCGCCTGAGTCCCTACATGACTTTGCCGACGCCACGCGCGACCGACACGCGCCAGGCGCGCCACATCATGTACGAGTTGTGGACTGTGGCGCCGCAGCCGGCACCGCCGAATCAGCGCGTGCTGCGATTGCAACGCCAATAACCCCCCGTTTTCGTATTGCCAAACGCAAGGTGTCTGACCATTCTGGCCAGTCAGCGGGATCGTTTTTGCCCGGTGCCGGCACCGGCAGGGGATCGAAACGCCACATTGAGCTGTTCAAGTACGTCGTTTTTCAAAGTGACAGGAGGTAATCACCCATGAAACGCATGAGCATCCGGATCGGAGCCGGGTTGGCATTGATGCTGGTGGCAGCCGGCGCCTTTGCCGCGCAGCTGCCCGACTTCACCCAGATCGTCAAGAAGAACGCGCCGGCCGTGGTGCACGTGAAGGCGTATTACAACGGCCAGCCGAGCTACCAATCGTACGGCGCCAACCAGAATGCGCCGCAGCAATTGCCGCCGGGCGTGCCGGAGATCTTCCGCCACTTCTTCCAGGGGCCGCAGCAGATGTCGCCACAGGACGAGCGGCACCTTTCCATCGGCTCGGGCTTCATCATTTCCAGTGACGGCTACATCCTCACCAACGACCACGTCGTCGACCATGCCAACAAGGTCACGGTGCGGTTGCGCGACCGCCGCGTGCTGACGGCCAAGGTGATCGGCACCGACAAGCCGTACGACATCGCGCTGCTGAAAGTCGACGCCAAGAACCTGCCGACCGTGACGCTGGGCGACTCCTCGACGTTGCAGCCGGGCCAGTGGGTGCTGGCCATCGGCATGCCGTTCAACTTCGACTACACCGTCACGCAAGGCATCGTCAGCGCGGTAGGCCGCACCTTCGGCGGCAGCCAGGACCAGCCGGACGTGCCGTTCATCCAGACCGACGTGCCGATCAACCACGGCAACTCGGGCGGCCCGCTGTTCAACCTGGACGGCCAGGTGGTCGGCATCAACTCGCAGATCTATTCCTCGACCGGCGGCTTCATGGGCGTGTCGTTCTCGATCCCCATCAACATCGCCATGGACGCGGTGCGCCAGCTCAAGACCAAGGGCTACGTGTCGCGCGGCCAGATCGGCGTGATGGTGCGACAGGTGACGGCCGACCAGGCCAAGGCACTGCATCTTCCCAGTGCTTCCGGCGCGCTGATCGTGCGCGTCAACGACGGCAGCCCGGGCGCCAAGGCTGGCTTGCAGCCGGGCGACGTGATCCAGGCCTTCAACGGCCGCGAGATTCTCGACGCCGGTTCCCTGCCGCCCATGGTGGCCGAGACGGCGCCGGGCACGGAAGTCACGTTGACGGTCATGCACAAGGGCAAGGTCGAGACGGTCAAGGTCAAGCTGGGCGAAAAGCCGCGTGACGAGAACTCCTACTCGTCGATCACGCCGCAGGGCCAGGCCGTTTCGGGCAGCCGCGCGCTGGGCTTCACGGTCGAATCGATGACCGCTTCACAGCGCAAGGCGTTGAAAATCAAGGATGGCCAGGGTGTGGTCATCAGCAACATCGAAGGTCGCCAAGCGGTGCAGGCCGGCCTGCAGACCGGTGACGTGGTACTGATGGTCAACCAGCAGGAAGTGAATTCGGTCAGGGACTTCCAGCGTTTGACCAAATCGGTCAAGCCGGGTGACACGGTGATGCTGCTGGTGCGTGATCGCCAGGGCAATACTGGCTTCACCACGGTGACGGTGCCGACGCACCCGTAAGGGAACAGTGCTGGCTGTCTTCACCAGGAGGCGGCCAGTCATCGGGTTCCATGCGATAATCCGATTCTTCGGCGTCGCCAGGGTCTGGCGGCGCCGTGTCGTGCGGCCAAACCGCGACGAAACCCCACGCAGTGCCGGATTTCATGGACCATATTCGCAATTTTTCCATCATCGCCCACATCGACCACGGCAAATCCACGCTGGCTGACCGCATTATCCAGCTGTGCGGTGGCCTGAGCGAGCGCGAGATGGAGGCCCAGGTGCTGGACACCAACCCGATCGAGCGCGAGCGCGGCATCACCATCAAGTCGCAGTCGGTGTCGCTGCCGTACACGGCGTTGGACGGACAGGTCTACCAGCTCAATTTCATCGACACGCCGGGGCATGTCGATTTTTCGTATGAAGTCAGTCGTTCGCTGGCCGCCTGCGAAGGCGCGCTGCTGGTGGTCGACGCCGCCCAGGGCGTCGAGGCGCAGTCGGTGGCCAACTGCTACACCGCGGTCGAGCAGGGGCTGGAAGTAGTGCCGGTGCTGAACAAGATCGACCTGCCCACGGCCGACCCGGACAAGGTGAAGGAAGAAATCGAGGCCGTGATCGGCATCGACGCCTCCGACGCCATCGCCGTGAGCGCCAAGACCGGCGAAAACGTGCGTGCGGTGCTCGAAGCCATCGTGGCACGCATTCCGCCGCCGACCCCGCGCGGCTCGGACAAGCTGCAAGCGCTCATCATCGACTCGTGGTTCGACAACTACCTTGGCGTGGTGATGCTGGTGCGCGTGATGCAAGGACAGGTCAAGCCCGGCGACAAGATCCAGGTCATGTCCACCGGGCGCAGTCACGGCGTGGACGAAGTGGGCGTATTCACGCCCAAGCGCAAGAAAACCGCCGTGCTCAAGGCCGGCGAAGTGGGCTGGATCAACGCCGCCATCAAGGAAGTGCACGGTGCGCCGGTCGGCGACACGCTGACCTTGGCCAACGACCCGGCGGCGGAGCCGTTGCCCGGTTTCCAGACCATGCAGCCGCGTGTGTTCGCCGGCCTGTTCCCGGTCGATTCGGACGATTACAGCGCGTTGCGCGAGGCGCTGGACAAGCTGCGCCTGAACGACGCGGCGCTGTTTTTCGAGCCGGAATCGTCCGAAGCCATGGGCTTCGGTTTTCGTTGTGGCTTCCTCGGCATGCTGCACATGGAAATCGTGCAGGAACGGCTGGAGCGCGAATACGACCTGGATCTGGTCACCACTGCGCCGACCGTCGTCTACGAAATCCTCCGCACCGACGGCTCCATCATGGAGCTGGACAATCCGGCCAGCTTGCCGCCGGCCAACGAGGTCGAGGAAGTGCGCGAGCCGATCATCCTGGCCAACATCCTCACGCCGCCCGATTACGTTGGCGCCGTGATCACGTTGTGTGAGGAAAAACGCGGTATCCAGCGCTCCATCAACTACATGGCCAGCCAGGTGCAGGTAAGCTACGAGCTGCCGCTGGCCGAGGTGGTACTCGACTTTTTTGACCGCCTCAAGTCGTGCACGCGCGGCTACGCGTCGATGGAATACCAGCATCTGCGTTTCGACGCCGGCCCGTTCGTGCGCGTGGACGTGCTCATCAACGGCGACCGCGTGGATGCGCTGAGCCTGATCGTGCACCGCACCTACGCCGAGCGCCGCGGGCGCGACCTGGTCGAGCGCATGAAGGAGCTCATTCCGCGCCAGCAGTTCGACGTGGCCATCCAGGCCGCCATCGGCGCGCAGGTCATCGCGCGCTCCACGGTCAAGGCGTTGCGCAAGAATGTGCTGGCCAAGTGCTACGGTGGCGATGTCAGCCGCAAGAAAAAATTGCTGGAAAAACAAAAGGAAGGCAAGAAGCGCATGAAGCAGGTGGGCCGGGTGAACATTCCGCAGGAAGCGTTCCTGGCCGTGTTGAAAGTCGACAAGTAGGCCGTGGGGCCTGCGACACAAGGATTCACGATGGCATTTGATTTCGCCTTGCTGCTAGTCATTCTGACCGTTCTGTTCGGGCTGATTTGGCTCATCGACCGCTTGTTTTTCCGCGCCAAACGCGTGGCCAGGGCCGAGGCCGCTGGCGAGAAGCCGCGCGACCCGTGGATGGTCGACTGGGCGCGCTCGCTGTTTCCGGTGGTGCTGGCGGTGCTGGTGCTGCGCTCGTTCGTGGCCGAGCCATTCCGCATTCCGTCCGGCTCAATGATGCCGACGCTGGACGTGGGCGACTTCATCCTCGTCAACAAGTTTGCCTACGGCCTGCGGTTGCCGGTCACGCACACCAAGATCGTCCATATCGGCGAGCCCAAGCGTGGCGACATCGTGGTGTTCCGTCCGCCGTGGAAGCCCAACCAGGACTGGATCAAGCGCGTGGTCGGCCTGCCCGGCGACAAGATCGTCATCAAGGGCGAGCAGGTGTGGATCAACGGCAAGCTGGTCCAGGACGAACCGATCGGCCCCTACCAGGGCGATGCCGACAAGAAGGAAGACCGCTACGTCATGGCCCACAGCGGCATATTGATGCGTGAGCACCTGGGGGGCATCGAGCATCACATCATCGAGATGCCGTCGATCAACGTGGCGCCAGGCGTGCCCAGCTCGATTAATCCCGAGATCGTGCCCAAGGGCTGCTATTTCGTCATGGGCGACAACCGCGACAACAGCGAAGACAGCCGATATGAGGGCTGCGTCCCGGAAAAGGACATGGTCGGCAAGGCATTCTTCATCTGGTTCAGTCTGTCGTCGTTGTCGCGCGTCGGCACCATCCTGCACTGACCACGCAAAATCCATCGTGCGGGCCAACGGTGCCTGACAGGGGGAAACAATGCTCACCAAGCACAAACAATCGGGCATGACGTTGATCGGCTTCCTCGTGATCCTGATCATTGCGGGCTTTTTTGCCTACATGGCGATGAAACTGGCGCCGCCGTACATGGATTTCATGGGCGTGAGCAAGGCCATGAAGCAGGTCGCGACCGAGGGCGTCAACGGCAAGATGCCGAACGAGATCCGCCGCGATTTCATGTTCAAGCTGAGCTTCCAGTACGCCGACCAGGTCATCCAGCCGAGCGACATCACGTTCAAGCGTGCCGAAAACGGCACCAACATGACGGTGGCCTACGATCAGCAGGTGCATTTCATCTACAACATCGACTTTCTGCTGCATTTCAAGAAGTCGATCCAGTTGCAGGGCAACGTCGGCTACGGCAGCTGAGGTGATGCGCCGGACGGGCGCATGGCGGCCCGGACGGTTATCATGGGCGCCTGTGCAACTGATGGCCCCGTGTTCCCTTGAAACTTGATTATGCCTTCCGTGACCGTGCGCTGGCCGAGCTGGCGCTGACCCACCGCAGCGTCGGTCAGCCCAACAACGAGCGCCTGGAATTTCTGGGCGATTCGCTCGTCAACATGCTGGTGGCCGAACTGTTGTTCAACGCGCATCCGCATGCCAACGAGGGCGAACTGTCGCGCCTGCGCGCCGAGCTGGTCAGCGGCAAGGGACTGGCCAAGGTCGCGCGCGAGCTGGAATTGGGCGATGCCCTGCACCTGGGGCCGGGCGAGATGAAAAGCGGCGGGCATCGGCGCGAGTCGATCCTGGCCGATGCTTTCGAGGCCACGCTGGCGGCCGTGTATCTGGACGGCGGCTTCGAGGCCTGTCGCGGTGTCGTGCATGACCTGTTCGCCGAGCGCATTGCCGCCATCCCGCGCTCGCACAAGGATGCCAAGACGCGTCTGCAGGAATGGTTGCAGGGCCGTGGCTGGGCGTTGCCCGTCTACGATTTGACCAACGCCTGGGGCGAAGACCACGCGCGCACGTTCGAAGTGGCCTGCCGCATCGACGAGCCGCGCGCATTGTGCGTGGAAGGACGTGGCAGCAGTCGTCGCGGCGCCGAGCAGAAGGCGGCTGCGGACATGCTGGCGGCATTGACCGGAGAGCAGGCGGCATGAGCAACAACGTATCCACCGATGATTTTCGCTGCGGCCTGGTCGCCCTGGTCGGGCGGCCCAACGTGGGCAAGTCGACGCTGCTCAACGCGTTGATCGGCTTTCGCCTGTCCATCGTCAGCCCGCGCCCGCAAACCACGCGGCACCGCATTCTGGGCATTTCCACCACGCAGTCCGGCCAGGTTCTGTACGTGGACACGCCGGGCTTGCATCGCGGTGCCAAGCGCGCCATGAACCGCAGCCTGAACCGGGCCGCGCGGCAGGCCATCGCCGAGGTGGACGTGGCCGTGCAACTGGTCGAGGCCGGGCGCTTCACCGACGAGGACGAAGCCGTCTACGCCGCCTTGGCCGAACGCAACATTCCGCGCCTGCTGGCGGTCAACAAGGTCGACAAGCAAAAAGACAAGGGTGCCATGTTGCCGTTTGTGGCCCAGCTGACCGCCGAGCGTTCGTTCGAGGAAGTGTTCTACGTCAGCGCGTTGAAGGAAAAAGGCCTGCCGGAGCTGACCGCCGGCATCATCAAGCGCTTGCCGCAACAGCCGGCCATTTTCGACGCCGACGACGTGACTGACCGTTCCGAGCGCTTCATGGCCGCCGAAATGGTGCGCGAGCAGCTGATGCTGCGCCTGGACCAGGAATTGCCGTACGCGACCACGGTCATCATCGAGCAGTTCGACGAGCGCGCCGACGGCGTGGCCGAGATCCATGCCGTGATCTGGGTCGAGCGCGCCGGCCAGAAGGCCATCGTCATCGGCAAGGGCGGTGAACAATTGAAAGCCATCGGCACCGGTGCGCGGCGCGTCATGGAGCACGTGTTCGGACGCAAGGTCTACCTGCGTTTGTGGGTGAAGGTGCGCGAAGGCTGGGTGGACGACGAAAACGCGCTCAAGCGTTTCGGCTATACCGATTGAGTGTTGCCGGTCGTTGGCCTGATGCCTGCCGGACGCTTCGACTGACATGCTCATCACGCAGCAGCCCGCCTATGTCCTGCACGCGCGGCCGTACCGCGAAACGTCCCTTTTGCTGGAATGCCTGACGCGCGACCACGGCCGCTTGGGCGTGGTCGCGCGTGGCGTGCGGCGCGCGCGCGCCACGACGGCCGCGGCCGACCTGCAGCCGTTTCGGCGTCTGGCACTGACGTTTGTCTTGCGTGGCGAATTGGCCACCCTGCGCGCGGCCGAGCCGGTCGGGCCATCGCGACCGCTGGAAGGCACGACCCTGTTTGCCGGCCTGTACGTCAACGAGCTGGTGGTGCGCCTGTCGGCGCGGGAAGACGCGGACGGCGGCTTGTTCGACACTTATGCGCAGACCCTGGACAGGCTGACCGCCGAACCGGAAGCGTTGGCCTGGACGTTGCGCCGGTTCGAGCGCGACGCCCTGGCTGCCCTGGGCTACGCCATGGAACTGGCGGTGGACGCGCAACGCGACGAGCCGCTCGAAGCGGCTGCGGAATACGTCTACGTGCCCGAACAGGGACCACTGCGCGCAATGCCGGGACAACCGGGCCTGCGCGTGCGCGGCGCGGATTTGCTGGGGCTGGGCAACGATCGGCCGCCGGATGCCGAAGGACTGGAACGCTTGCGGCGGCTGTTGCGCGGCATCGTGCTGCATCACCTGGGCGGCAAGCCGTTGCGCTCGTGGCAGGTGTTCGGTGGATCAGCCACGCGTTGATCGCATCTCACCGAGGCGTCCAGAGCCCGTATGGTGTCCAGCAGGACGTGACGGAAATGTTCCACTTCGGGCGTCGGCGGTCTGGCGCCGTTTTCGGCCAGGTTCTTGAGGCGCCGGCAGGCGTTGGCGAGGGCGTTGGCGCCGCAAAACCCGCATGAGGCCAGCAACCGATGCAGGCGTTCGGCCAGATCGGCGGGACGCTCGGACAGCCTTGGCAGCTCGCCGGACAGCAGGCGCAGGTCGCGCGCAAACAATCCGCGCAGGGCGTCCACCACATCGGCCGTGCCGCCGTGCGCGTAGGCCGTGGCGTTGTCCAGAAGCGGAGCGGCAAGACCGTCCGGTGACGGCAGCAGATGCTCGGCCAGCGTCCGGATGGCCGCCAGCGTGGTGGGTTTGGGCAGCGCGTCGGCAAAGCCGGCCGAGGCCAAGCGTGCCTTGATGGACGCATCCAGTTCGGCACTGGATGCGGCGGCGTCGGTGTCGCGCGAGGCGGCCGCAGGGTCGCCGCGCAGGGCGGTCAATACCTCGATGGCGCCGGCATGCGGCATGCGGCAGTCCAGCAGCAGCAGGTCGAAACGTTGTTGTCGGGCCATTTCCAGCGCCTGGGCGCCGTCCTCGGCGAGGCTGACGCGGCAACCGAGCCGTTCCAGGGCGGCTTGCAGGAACAGGCGGCTGGGGGCGTCGTCCTCGGCCACCAGGACGCTGGCGTCAAAGGCGGTGATCGGCGCGTCGTCGATTTGGGCGGGCATGGCCGTTTCCCTGGCGTTGGGTGAATCTTTGGCACAATGCCACCCCATGCGCGCGCGATCAATTCCCGGGCCGGAAAAACGGGCTGCAAAGCTGCCGCTGGCGGTTCGGGCCGGCGTGTGCCTGCTGGCCATGCTGTGGTGCACGGGGGCGCTGGCCGGCGTGCGTTTGCACATTGATCGCCTTGCGGACAAGCAGGCCGTACTGCGGCAACTGACGTTCTCACTCGACGCCGGTTCGGCGGGACAACTGGTGCTGCAGGCCAAGGCGGCCAGCGTCGACATGGCAGCGCTGGGTTGGCACAAGGTGGGCATGACGCTGGACGGCGTGATCACGCGTTCGGGACCGCAAAGCTGGATGTTCGAAGGCTCGTTGGCGTTGTCCGGCGCGCCGGGCGGCCTGCTGCGCCAGGGCCAGCTGCAATTCACGCTGGATGCCGACGCCAACAACATCGGCGTGGCTATCGTCGACAAGTCGATTCGCATCAGTGCCGCGTTGCCGCTGGATCAGCCCTCGCATGCCCGCATCAATCTCACCAACGTGCCCTTGGCGTGGCTGCAGGGATTGTTGTCGGGCGTGTGGTCCGGCCGTCTGACCGGCGGCAGCCTGGATGGCGTGATGGCGCTGGACATGGAGGGCAACGGCTTTCGCAGCTCCAGCGACGTGACGCTGAAGGGCGCCGGTTTCGACGCCGAGGGCGGCAAATTGGCCGGGCAGGGGCTGGACATGCGCGGCCACGTCACGGTGGACACGACGGGCAAGCAGGACACGCTGGCCGCCGATCTTCTGCTGCAAGGCGGTCAATGGCTGCTGGGCCCGATGTATGCGGCCTTGCCGAAGCATCAAGTGCATTTGTCGATGCAGGCCGTCATGGAGCGCTACGGCATCAGCCTGCGCCATTTGCGTTTTACCGATCCGGGCACCCTGCATTTGTCCGGTGCCATGTTCGTGGCCGACGATGGCCACGTGCGCAATGTCAACCTGACCCGCTTCAGCGCCAGTCTGCCGGGTGCCTACACGCGTTACGGCAAGGCGTGGCTGGCGACGCTGGGATACGCCAACCTCAAGACCGCGGGCGAACTGGAAGGCAGCTTCTGGATGGATGCGCACGGCTTGCGCGCCTTGCAGTTGAATGCTTCGCAAGTGACGGCGCAAGGGGCGCGTCTGGCCGTTTCCGGCCTGGATGGCGCGTTGGACTGGCGGCGTGGAGCGACTCGCCCGGCAACGTCCCTGGCCTGGAAGCAACTGGCGTTCAGCGGCATCGACCTGGGTGCGGCCCAGACGCACTGGCGCACCGAGAACGGCCAGTTGACGCTGCAGCAGCCGGTGGCAATGGCCTTGCTGGGCGGTCAATTGCACGTCAATCGGCTGGCATGGAATCCGCAGGCGGGCAATGGGCAGCACCTGGGAATGTCGTTGGCCTTGACCGACATCGATGTGGCGCAATTGTCCAAGGCGTTTGGCTGGCCGCACTTTACCGGCACGCTCGGAGGGGCCATCCCCGGCTTGCGTTACGTCGGCAACCATGTCGAGCTGGATGGCGGTTTGTCGCTCAGCGTGTTCGGCGGTTTTGTCCAGGTGACGAACCTGGCCGTGCAGCATCCGTTCGGCGCCACGCCGGTGCTGGTCGGCGATGTCCATCTGGGCGGTCTCAATCTGGCCAGCCTGACCAGCGTGTTCGACTTTGGCCGCATCACCGGGCGCCTTGATGGCGACGTCAAGCAATTGCGGCTGGTGAACTGGACGCCGGTCGCGTTCCAGGCTTCCCTGACCACGACAGGCAAGGGCGGTCGCATCAGCCAGCGGGCCGTCAACAATCTCACTTCGGTCGGCGGCGGTGGCCTTGCCACGGGCCTGCAGGGCGCGGTGATGAAACTGTTCGACAGTTTCGGCTACAGCCGCATCGGCTTGAGTTGCACCCTGCGTGGTTCGGTGTGCCACATGCAGGGCATCAAGCCGGTTGACGACGGCTATCTCATCGTCGAGGGCCGCGGCCTGCCGCATTTGTCCGTCATCGGCCATCAGCATGAAGTGAGCTGGCCGATATTGGTGGCGCGCCTGAAGGCGGCCATCCACGGCGGTGGGCCGGTCATCAAGTGAATCGGAGCGGGTGCCGCCAGACTGGGCGCCGCCGGCCATCTGTGTGATCATTTCACCTTTCCCGGTGTGTGCCGGGTGGCTTTCGGAGAACGTTGCATGCGCAAAAGTCTGTTGTGCCTTGGCGTGTTGTTGCTGACCACTTTGGCTGGTTGCGTCACGATCAACGTGTATTTCCCCAAGGCCGCCGCGCAGAAGGCCGCCGGCCAGTTCATCGGTTCGGTCATCGGACCCGAAACGCCGGCTGCCGCCGGCAGCGTGGCGCCGGCGCCACAGTCGGTACCGGCGACGCACAAGCCACCGTTGGCCAGCGTGATCGATTTTCTGATCCCGGCGGCCGAGGCGGCGGCCGTGCCGGATTTGCGCATCCACACGCCGGCGCTGGACAGCATCCGCACGCGCATGCGCCAGCGTTACGAAAAGTCGTTGCACCCGTTGCTGGATCGCGGCGTGGTCGGCTTTACGCATGACGGCCTGGTTGCCGTGCACGATGCCAGCGCGGTGCCGTTGGCCGAGCGTGCCGGCATCAACAACGTGGTGGCGGCCGACAACCGCGACCGCAACGCGTTGTACCGCGAAATCGCCAACGCCAACGGTCATCCGGACTGGGAAGCGCGCATCCGCGCCACGTTTGCGGCGTTGTGGATCGAAAAGGCGCATGCCGGCTGGTACTACCAGGACGCGGCCGGCAACTGGAAGCGCAAGTAACTTTGGCCGCCGGAGCGCGACCGCTCCGGCGCGACATGACGAGTCATGAAGAAAATCATCCAGATTGAAACCGACATCGTGGGCCTGACCCACGACGGGCGCGGCGTGGCGCGGGTTGACGACAAGGCCTTGTTCGTCGACGGCACGCTGCCGGGCGAAAAGGTGCGCGTGGCGATCACGCGCCGGCATCGGCGCTTCGACGAGGGCGAGGTGGCGGAAATCCTCGTGCCGTCGCCCGACCGCGTCGAACCGCGCTGTCCGCATTACGCCATTTGCGGCGGTTGCACGCTGCAGCACATGGAATTGGGCGCGCAGATCCGCGCCAAGCAGAACGTGCTGGCCGAGAACTTCGAGCGCATCGGCAAGGTTGCGCCGGAACGCTGGCTGGAACCGTTGACCGGCGCGGCGTGGGGCTATCGTCGGCGCGGCCGGCTGTCGGTGCGCAAGGTGCCGAAAAAGGGCCGCGTGCTGGTCGGTTTCCGCGAAAAGGGCAATCCGCGCTACGTGGCCGACATCGCCCATTGCGACGTGGTGCATCCGCGCCTGGGCGAGCGCATCGGCGCGCTGGGCGAGCTGGTCAGCGGCATGGACGCGGCCGGCGACATCGCGCAGATCGAGTTTGCCGCCGGCGACGACATCATCGCGCTGGTGTTTCGTCACCTGAAGCCGTTGGGGCAGCCCGACCTGGATGCCCTGGTCGCCTTTGGCAAAGAGCATGGTTTTGCCATCTACCTGCAGCCGGGCGGCAACACCAGTGTGCATCCGCTGTGGCCGGAGCATCCGAAGCTGGCCTACCGTTTCGACAACGACGCGTTGGAACTGGAATTCCGTCCGCTGGATTTCGTGCAGATCAACGCCGACATGAACGAGCGCATGCTGGCGCAGGCGTTGCGGCTTCTGGACCCGCAGCCGACCGACCGCGTGCTGGACCTGTTTTGCGGCCTGGGTAATTTCACCTTGCCGATGGCGCGCCGCGTGGCCGACGTGGCCGGCGTGGAAGGTGAGCATGCGCTGGTCGAGCGCGCCGATGCCAACGCCGCGCACAACGGCATCGCCAACGCGCGTTTCCATGTGGCCAACCTGTTCGAGGACCAGCACGAGACGGCGTGGGCGCGCGAAGACTGGGACAAGATCCTGCTCGATCCGCCGCGCGCCGGCGCCGACCAGGTGCTGGAGTATTTACCGCGCAAATCGACCCGCCGCATCGTCTACGTGTCGTGCCATCCGGCCTCGCTGGCGCGCGATGCCGGCATTCTGGTGCAAAAGCACGGCTTCCGGCTGGCCGCGGCCGGCGTGATGGACATGTTTCCGCACACCGCCCACGTCGAATCCATGGCGCTGTTCGAGCGATGAGCACCGAGATCGAACGCAAGTTCTTGCTGGCCGACGAGGGCTGGCGCGCCGGCATCGCGACCAGTACGCGCATGGCGCAAGGGTATCTGCAGGACGTCGCCGCGCTGCGGCAAGGCATGGCCCATGCGTCGGTGCGCGTGCGCGTGGCCGGCAGCGAAGCCTGGCTCAACGTCAAGTCGGTCGCGCTGGGTATCGCGCGGAGGGAGTTCGAATACCCCGTGCCACTGGCCGACGCCGAACAAATGCTGGCCGAGCTGTGCCGTGGTCGCGTGGAAAAGACGCGCCATCGGGTGCCGGTCGACGGGCACGTGTTCGAGATCGACGAATTTGCCGGTGCCAATGCCGGCCTTATCGTGGCCGAGCTGGAATTGCCGGCCGTCGACGCGCCGTATCCGCGGCCGGCCTGGCTGGGTCGCGAGGTGAGCGATTTGCCGCGCTATTACAACGTCAACCTGATCGACCATCCGTTCGCGGCGTGGAGCGCGGCCGAGCGGGCCGGGGAGACAGCCTGATGTTGCTGATCGGCGTGGCGGGTTTGACCTTGTCGGCGCACGAGCGCGAGCAATTGCGCGCGCCGCAGGTGTCCGGCGTGGTGCTGTTTGCGCGCAATTTCGCCTCGCGCGAGCAATTGCTGCAGCTGGTCGATGAACTGCGCGAAGTGCGCGGCGACGACGCCTTCATCATCGCCGTGGACCAGGAAGGCGGCCGCGTGCAGCGTTTCAAGGACGGCTTCACGCGCCTGCCGGCACTGGCGCGGATTGGCGCCGTGTGGGCGCAAGACGCCAAACATGCCGTGGCTTTGGCCGAGGAACACGCCTGGATCATGGCCAGTGAGTTGCGCGCCTGCGACATCGACCTGAGTTTTGCCCCGGTGCTGGACCTGGCGCGCGGCAACCTGGCCATCGGCGACCGCGCATTTGCCGCCGATGCGGCTGTGGTCAGCGAACTGGGCCAGGCCTACGTGTGCGGCATGCACCTGGCCGGCATGGCGGCCACGCTGAAGCATTTTCCGGGACATGGCTCGGTCCTGGCCGACACGCACCGTGACATGGCCGTGGATGACCGGGACGAGGATTTGATCCGTCGCGACGACTTGCCTCCATTCGTCGACGCCATGGCCAGCGGTGCCGAGGCGGTGATGCTGGCGCACGTGATTTATCCGTCCATGGACGCCTTGCCGGCCGGACAGTCGCCGCGCTGGATCAAGAACGTGCTGCGCGACGAGCTCGGTTTTGCCGGCATCGTTTTCAGCGACGACATTTCCATGGCCGCGGCGCAGGCCGCCGGCGGCGTGGCCGCGCGCATCAAGGCGCACCACGATGCCGGCTGCGACCTCATCCTGGCCTGCCAGCCCGACGTGGTCGACCAGGCGCTGGACGCTGTGCGCGACCAGGCGCCTTGTGATCCCGAACGCGTGGCAACCTTGCGCGGCACCGTGGCCAGCACTTGGGCGTCGCTGGAAGACAACCCGCAACGCGACGCCTTCATCGCCCATGTCCGGGCACTTGCCGACGAGGAATCCGCATGACGACGCTGCCGCCCCTGGCCGAAGCGCTGGCCAATGCCGAAATGCTATTTGACCAGGCCACCCTGCGCCGCGAAATCGCGCGCATGGGCCGCGAAATCGACGCCGCGCTGGCAGGCGAACGTGCGGTGATGTTGACCGTCATGAACGGCGGCCTGGTCATTGCCGCCGAACTGGCGCTGGCCGTGCGCACCGATCTGGAATTCGACTATGTGCATGCCACGCGCTATCGCGACAATCGCGGCGGCGCGCTGCACTGGCTGCGCAAGCCGCGCGTGGACCTTGCCGGGCGCAGCGTGTTGCTGGTCGACGACATCCTCGACGAGGGCGCGACGCTGAAAGCCGTGCGCGACGATTGCCTTGCCATGGGCGCGCGCCGCGTGCTCATCGCCACCTTGTGCACCAAGCGGCACGACCGGCGCGTGGAAGGTGTCGCGGCGGATTTCAACGGCGTCGACGTGCCCGATCGCTACGTTTTCGGCTACGGCATGGATTACCACGAACAGGGCCGCAATTTGCCGGCCATCCATGCGCTCAAGAACCCATGAGACACTCCGGAGAGCCTGGCGTGAGTGATATCGCTTTTGCAGTCATCGGCGGCACCGGCTTTTATCAGCTGGCGGCCCTGGAAAACATGCGGCGCGAACGGGTCGACACGCCTTGGGGTTCTCCATCGGGAGATATCGTTATCGGCCGTCTGGATGGCCGTGAAGTGGCGTTTTTGGCGCGCCATGGTGAAAACCATCAATGGGCGCCGCATCGGGTCAATTACCGCGCCAATATATGGGCGTTGGACCATCTGGGCATCAAGCACATTGTGGCCATCAACGCGGTGGGCGGCATTCGCTCGGACATGGGACCGCGTGCACTCGTCGTGCCGGATCAGTTGATTGATTACACCCATGGCCGCGCATCCAGCTTTTGCGACGTGGATGGCGCCGAGGTGGTGCACGTCGATTTCAGCGAGCCGTATGCGCAGGCCATGCGCCATGCCTTGCTGGAGGCGGCTCAACGGGTCGGCACGGACGTGGTCGATGGCGGCTGTTACGGTGTCACGCAGGGGCCGCGCCTTGAGACGCGTGCCGAAATCGCGCGCTTGCGGCGTGACGGGTGTGACCTGGTTGGCATGACTGCCATGCCGGAAGCCACCCTGGCACGCGAACTCGATATCGACTATGCCTGTCTCGCATTGGTCGCCAATTGGGCGGCGGGATGTGATCCGGACAATGCGCCGGAAATAAGTCTCGAAGCCATTTTCGAACATGTCGCGGCGGCAACGGCCAAGGTGCCGGCGATTTTGCAACAGCTTATTCTTGTATAACTTGTGTTCAGTTTTGTCATAAAACATGCGATGCGAGTATGAGGAAATGTGTATTCAGCCTCTTGCAATTGGTGCATTGACGCAGTGATACTTCGCCAAGTACGGCAACAGCGGGGACAGGGGGTTGCAGTTGTCGTGCGTTCGTTTACGTGAGGGGTTTTCAATGCGTTTCGGTACAGTAAAGTGGTTCAATGACGCCAAGGGTTTCGGTTTCATCGCACCCGAGGATGGTGGTGACGACGTGTTCGTGCACTATTCGGCCATCAATTCGACCGGTTTCCGCAGCCTCAAGGAAGGCCAGCGTGTCAGCTTCGAGGTGACGCAAGGCCCGAAGGGAGCGCAAGCTTCCGCTGTGGATGCGGCCGAGTAAGGCATCATTGCCGTAGGAACGAAGAGCCCGCGTCGCAAGGCGCGGGTTTTTCATGCCCGCCGGTTTCTTGCGCAACCATTGAAAGCGGAGCATCGTGCCGGCATATCCATGGCGACACATTTGTATCAGGAGCTTTCATGAACGCGACTCGGCAACTGCACGAACTGGGCCAGAGCCTGTGGCTGGACAACATCACCCGCGACATCCTCGACGACGGCTCGCTGGCCAGGCACATCGAGGAATATTCGCTGACCGGCCTTACCTCCAACCCGACCATCTTCGACAAGGCCATCGAGGGCACCAGCGCCTACGACGAGGCCATTCGCACCAAGACGGCGCAGGGCAAGTCCAACGAGGAGCTGTTCGTCGAACTGGCGCTGGATGACCTGCGCCGCGCGGCCAAGCTTTTTCATCCCACCTTCAAGGCCACCGACGGCCTGGATGGCTGGGTGTCGATGGAAGTCTCGCCGCTGATCGCCAGCGACACCGCCGCCACGATCGACGCCGCCGCGGCCATTCATCACCAGGCCGACTGCGAAAACCTGTTCGTGAAGATTCCGGGCACCCCGGAAGGCGTGCCGGCCATCGAGGAATCCATTTTTGCCGGCGTGCCGGTCAACGTCACGCTGCTGTTCTCGGCCGAGCAGTATCTGGCCGTGGCCGAGGCCTACATGCGCGGCATCGAACGCCGCATCGAGGCCGGCCTGAGCCCGAAGGTGCCGTCCGTGGCCTCCGTGTTCATCAGCCGCTGGGACGTGGCAGTCAAGGACAAGGTGCCGGCCGAACTCAAGAACAAGCTGGGCATTGCCATTGCCGGGCGTACTTACAAGGCCTATGTCGACCTGCTGGCTTCGCCGCGCTGGCGCAAGCTGGCCGACGCCGGGGCCGTGGTGCAGCGCCTGTTGTGGGCCAGCACCGGCACCAAGGACCCGGCCGCTCCCGACACGCTGTACGTCACCGAGCTGGCCGCGCCGAACACCATCAACACCATGCCGGGCAAGACCATTGAAGCCCTGGCCGACCACGGCCAGCTGCACGGTCCGATGGCGACTGACGGCGCGGCGGCCGAAGCCACGCTGGCGCAGTTTGCCAAGGCCGGCGTCGATGTCGACGCGCTGGCCACCAAGCTGCAAGTCGATGGCGCTGCCGCGTTCGTCAAATCCTGGGGCCAGTTGATGGAACACATCACCGAGCAGGGCAAGGCGCTCGCCACGCCGTAAGCGACCGACGTCAATTGCCCATTGCGCACAAACGCGCGCCGACGAGGGTCGGGGCGCGTTTTGTTTTTGGCTGGCAGGAACAGGTCCCGTTGATGGGCGGAACACGGCTTGGCTGGCAGGGGCGCGCCTGCGCGCGAAAAATGCTGCGATCAAACCAGTACCAAGCCATCGCCTGCAGGCAGGCTCCTGCACAGCCAACACCGGTGTGCGATGGTTTTGCCCCGGAGCGTGCTTTTTGCCTCAGGCCGCAAATTGCAGCCGCGCCAGCTCCGCGTACAACCCGCCTTCGCGGATCAATGCCTCGTGCGTGCCTTGCGCGACGATGCGGCCCTGGTCCATCACCACGATGCGGTCGGCGCGCAGCACGGTGGCCAGGCGATGGGCGATGACCAGTGTGGTGCGGCCTTTTTCCAGATGCGCCAGCGCCTGCTGGATGGCGGCCTCGGATTGCGCGTCCAGCGCCGAGGTGGCTTCATCCAGCAGCAAAACCGGCGCGTCGTGCAGGATGGCACGCGCGATGGCGATGCGCTGGCGCTGGCCGCCGGACAGGCGCACGCCGCGTTCGCCCAGCTCGGCGGCATAGCCTTCCGGCAAGGCGCGCAGGAAGGTGTCGGCCTCGGCAGCCACGGCCGCGTCGTGCACGGAGGCATCGTCGGCGTCGGCTTGGCCAAAGCGGATGTTGTCGGCGGCAGAGCCGGCAAAGATCACGGTTTCCTGCGGCACCAGCGCCATCGTGCCGCGCAGCTCGGGCAGGGCCAGCTGGCGCACGTCGATGCCGTCCAGCGTGATGCGGCCGGCCGACGGATCGTAAAAACGCAGCAGCAGATTGAACACGGTGCTCTTGCCGGCACCGGATGGACCGACCAAGGCCACGGTTTCACCTGGACGGATGACGAGGTCGAAATCTTCCAGCGCCTGGGTATCCGGCCGCGTGGGGTAGCGGAAGCCGATCTGCTCGAAACGGATTTCGCCACGCACCGGCGCGGGCAGCTTGGCCGGTTTGGCCGGAGTGGCAATGCCGGGGCGTTCGGCCAGCAATTCACCGATGCGCTCCATCGCGCCGGCCGCGCGCAGCACGCTGCCGAACACGCTGCTGAGCGTGCCGACCGAGCTTGCGGCAAACACGGCGTACATCACGAACTGCGCCAGCACGCCGACGTTCATCGTGCCGGCCAGCACATTGCGCGCGCCGGCCCACAGCACCAGCGTGATGGCGCCGAACACCAGCGTGATGATCGCGGCGGTCAAGCCCGCACGCATGCCGATGCGCGCACGCGCGGTGGCCAGCGCGCGCGCGATGGCGTCACCATAACGATGTGTTTCCACGTCCTCGCGCGCGTAGGCCTTGACCGTGGGCGCGGCATTCAGGGTTTCGTTGGCGATGGCGGCCGCGTCGGCCAGGCGGTCCTGGCTGTGCCGCGACAGCTTTTGCACGCGCCGGCCAAACAGCAATATCGGCACGATCACGGCCGGGATCACCAGCGCGGTCAAACCGGCCAGATGCGGGCTGGTGAACACCATCATGACGGTCGCGCCCAGCAACATCACCACGGCGCGCAACGCCATCGAAATGCTGGAGCCGACCAGCGTTTGCACCAGTTCGGTATCGGTACTCAGGCGCGAAATAAGCTCGCCCACGCGCGAGGTCTCGAAAAAACCGATGTCCAGCTTCATCAAATGGCCGTACAGCGCGCGCCGCAGCGAGGCCAGCGAGCGCTCGCCCAGCAGCGTGATGCAGAAATAGCGCGCCGCGGTGGCAAAGGCCATCACCAGCGCCACGGCAAACAAGGCCAGAAACGTGTGGTTGATGACGCTGGCGCTGGTCGAGGAAAAGCCCTGGTCGATCATGTGCCGCACGGCGATCGGCAACACCAGCGAAGCGGCCGAGGCCAGGCCCATGAACACCAGCCAGCCCAGTGCCAGCATCTTGTGCGGTTTGAGGAATGGCCACAGGCCGCGCAGGGCGCCCAGGCGATGGGTTTTGCGTTGGCGGGCCATGCGGATTTCCTTGGACGGGATCGTCGAAAGATTGGGGCAGGGCGAGGTGAATCAATGCCGCCGATACGCACGCCATGCGCTTGTTGAAGAAGCTCTGATCGAATCGACAGGCAGGCCCCATGGCTGTCTGCGGGAGCGCGCCCGTGCGCGATGGCCAAATGATGATTCAAGGCAAGATCCCATCGCGCGCAGGCGCGTTCCCACAAGGGTCATTTGCCAGCGGCCTGCGTCCGATTCAATCAGCGCTTCCCTGACGGCCATCGGCGATAATGCCGCCATGAATGCCTCCATGCTTGCCCACGATTCCATCCGCGCCGTGCAGTGGCGCGACGATCACCTGCACCTGCTCGATCAGCGTCGCTTGCCGATGGCGGAAGCGTGGCTCGACTGTCGCGACGCGGATGCCGTGGCTGGCGCCATCCGCGATCTCGTCGTGCGCGGCGCGCCGGCCATCGGCATTGCCGCGGCCTGGGGCGTGGTGCTGGCCGCGCAACGCGGTGACGATTTGCCGGTGGCCATGGCCACCCTGCGTGCCGCGCGACCGACGGCCGTCAACCTGATGTGGGCGCTTGACCGCATGGCGCGTTGCACGCCTTCGGTGGACGCGTTGGCGCGCGAGGCGCAGGCCGTCCAGGACGAGGATCTGGCCGCCAATCACCGCATGGGCGACCTGGGCGCCGCGCTGATGGCGCCGGACAGCGGCGTGCTGACCCATTGCAACACCGGCTCGCTGGCCACGGCCGGCTTCGGCACGGCGCTGGGCGTCATCCGCAGTGGCTATCGCGACGGGCGCATCAAGCGCGTGTTTGCCGGCGAAACGCGGCCGTGGCTGCAAGGCGCGCGGCTGACCATGTGGGAGCTGGTGCGCGACGGCATCCCGGCCACGCTGATTGCCGATTCGGCGGCCAGTTGGCTGATGCACTCCGGCCAGGTGCAATGGGTGGTGATCGGTGCCGACCGCATCGCGGCCAACGGCGACACAGCCAACAAGATCGGCAGCTACCAGTTGGCCATCGCGGCGCGTCATCACGGCGTCAAGTTCATGGTGGTGGCGCCGTCGTCCACGGTGGACATGCAAACCGCTTCGGGGGACGCCATCAAGATCGAACTGCGCGCGCCGGACGAGCTTCTGGGCTACGCCGGCCAGCGCACGGTGGTAGACGGCGCGAGCGCGTGGAACCCGGTGTTCGACGTGGTGCCGGCCGCGCTCATCGACGTGCTGGTGACCGAGCGTGGCGTGATCGAAAAGCCCGATGCCGCACGCATGCGGGCGGTGTTTGCCGCATAGATCGAATGCGCTGGCGCAAGGGGGGGCGCGACGGTGCTTGCGGCGGCCGTCGCGAGGGATTTTTTCGACCCTTGCGCGGGGCTTTTCGTCAACCCCGAATGCAAGCTGTAACTGATTGTTTTTGAAACCCAAAATACGGGCAATTCAGGGCCGCGTGTGGTACACTTCAAAGGTTCCGTGACCAAGCGTCAGGACGCGCCTTGCCGGCGTGCCCACGGGATCTCCTTTTGTTCTCACAAGGACGCCTTACATGGCAGAACTCGCCAAAGAAGTCATCCGGGTCAACATCGTCGACGAGATGCGGCAAAGCTACCTCGATTACGCCATGAGCGTGATCGTGGGGCGTGCGCTCCCCGACGTGCGCGACGGCCTGAAGCCGGTGCATCGCCGCGTCCTGTTTGCCATGAGCGAACTGGGCAACGTGTACAACAAGGCGCACAAAAAGTCCGCGCGCGTGGTCGGTGACGTCATCGGTAAATACCACCCGCATGGCGACGCTTCCGTGTACGACGCCATCGTGCGTCTGGCGCAGCCGTTCTCGCTGCGCTACATGCTGGTCGACGGGCAGGGCAACTTCGGTTCGGTCGATGGCGATTCCGCCGCGGCCATGCGTTACACCGAGGTGCGCATGTCCAAGCTGGCGCACGAGCTTTTGGCCGACATCGACAAGGACACGGTCGACTTCGGCCCCAACTACGACGAGTCCGAGCAGGAGCCGCTGGTTCTGCCGACGCGCGTGCCGAACCTGCTGGTCAACGGTTCGGCCGGCATCGCCGTGGGCATGGCGACCAACATTCCGCCGCACAACATGACCGAAGTCATCGCCGGCACCATCGCGCTGATCGACAACCCGGCGCTCACCATCGACGACCTGATGGGCTACATCCCGGGGCCGGATTTTCCCACCTGCGGCATCATCAACGGCGCGGCCGGCATCGCCGCCGCCTACCGCACCGGGCGCGGCCGCATCCGCGTGCGCGCCAAGGCCGGGATCGAAACCGACGCCAAGGGCCACGAGACGATCGTTGTCGACGAAATTCCGTACCAGGTCAACAAGGCGCGCCTGATCGAAAAAATCGCCGAGCTGGTCAAGGACAAGCGGCTGGAAGGCATTTCCGCCATCCGCGACGAGTCCGACAAGGACGGCATGCGCATCGTCATTGAAATCCGTCGTGACGCGATGGGCGACGTGGTGCTCAACAACCTGTATTCGCAGACGCAGATGCAGGTCACCTTCGGCATCAACATGGTGGCGCTGGTCGACGGCCGGCCGAAGCTGCTCAACCTGAAGGAAATCCTCGAGGCGTTCATCCGCCACCGTCGCGAAGTGGTCACGCGACGCACCATTTTCGAGCTGCGCAAGGCGCGCGCGCGCGCCCACGTGCTGGAAGGCCTCACCGTCGCGCTGGCCAACATCGACGAAATGATCGAGCTGATCAAGACGTCCGAGTCGCCGGCGCAGGCACGCGAGCGCATGCTGGCCAAGCGCTGGGAACCGGGCATGGTCGCCACGCTGCTGGAAGCGGCCGGCGCCGATGCCACGCGGCCGGAAGACATGGACCCGCGCGACGGCCTGAAGGACGACGGCTACAAGTTGTCCGAGGTGCAGGCGCAGGAAATCCTGGCCATGCGCCTGCATCGCCTGACCGGTCTGGAGCAGGAAAAGCTCAGCGACGAATATCGCGAGATCCTCGATGCCATCCATGGCTTCATCACCATCCTGGAAGATCCGGAAAAGCTGTTGCAGGTCATCCGCGACGAGCTCACCGTCATCAAGGAAACCTACGGCGATGCGCGCCGCACCGAGATCCTCCATTCCATGGACGATCTGGACATCCTCGACCTCATCGAGCCCGAGGACGTGGTCGTCACGCTGTCGCACACCGGTTACGTCAAGCGCCAGCCGGCCAGCACGTATCGCGCGCAGCGTCGTGGCGGCAAGGGACGTTCGGCGTCCAGCCTGAAAGACGAAGACGTGGTCGAACAGTTGTGGGTCGTCAACACGCACGACACGCTGCTCACCTTCACCAGCGCCGGCCGCGTGTACTGGCTCAACGTGTACCAGATGCCCGAAGCCGGTCCCGGCGCGCGCGGCAAGCCCATCGTCAACCTGCTGCCGCTGGAAGAAGGCGAGCGTGTGCAGGCCGTGTTGCCGGTGCGCGAATACAGCGAAGATCGTTACGCGTTTTTCGCCACGCGCCACGGTACGGTCAAAAAGACGCCGCTGACCGAGTTTGCCTACCAGTTGCAACGCGGCAAGATCGCCATCCGTCTGGAAGAGGGTGACGCGCTGGTTGATGTCGAGCTGACCGATGGCAACAGCGATGTGTTGCTGTTTGCCTCCAACGGCAAGGTCAACCGTTTCGACGAAAACACGGTGCGTTCGATGGGCCGCACCGCCGCCGGCGTGCGCGGCATGCGTCTGTCCGACGACAGCGAAGTGGTGTCGCTGATCGTCGTGGGCAGCGACGGCAAGGCCGAGGGCGACATCCTCACCGCCACCGAACGCGGCTACGGCAAGCGCACCGCATTGGCCGAGTTCCCCAAGAAGGGGCGCGGCACGCAAGGTGTCATCGGCATCAAGTGCTCCGAGCGCAACGGCGCGTTGGTCGCGGCGCAGCAAGTGGCCGAGGAAGACGAGCTGATGCTTATTTCCGACCAGGGCACGCTGGTGCGCACGCGCGTGGCCGAGGTGTCGTGCCTGAGCCGCAACACGCAGGGCGTCACGCTGATCAAGTTGCCGGATGAAGAAAAACTCATCGGTGTGGTGCGCCTTGATCCGGAAGAAGACGACGGCACGTCGGATGGCGAAGCCGCCGACGACACCGTGCCGGCCGACGAAACCTGATCGTTCGGATGCGGGAGCCTGTCGCCGCAGGCAGGCCCCCACCGTTTCAACTCCCTTCTGTGGGAGCGCGCCCGCGCGCGATGGCGCGATGCTGGTTTGCGGCAAGATCTCTTCGCCCGCAGGCGGGCTCCCACAAAGGGCGGGCTTCTACAAGGTGTCCAGCGCATCCAGCATGGCCTGCGCGCTTGATACGCGCAGCTCGCCCGGCGCTTCCACGTGCAGCAACTTCACCACGCCGTTTTCGGCATACAGCGCAAAACGTTTTGCGCGCAGGCCCATGCCGACGGCGCTGCCATCCATTTCCAGCCCCAATGCCCTGGTGAACGTGCCGTTGCCGTCCGCCAGCATGGTCAGGCTGGCGGGCACGTTTTGCGACTGCGCCCACGCGTGCATCACGAACGCATCGTTGACGGCCAGGCACGCCACCTTGATGCCGCGCCGCTCGAACTCGGCCAGATGTTCGACGTAGCCCGGCAGATGGCGGTTGGAGCAGGTGGGCGTGAAGGCGCCGGGTACGGCAAACAGCAGCACGTTGGCATCGGCGAAAACCTCGTCCGTGCCGATGCTGCGCACGCCATCAGCCAGAATGTTGAGCGTGGCGGCGGGGATACGCGCGCCGACGACGATGGGAGTGGTCATGGGATTTTGCTCGTCCGGAGGGTTGCCGGCATGATAACGCGTGCCGTGCAGGCGCTTCGGCGCTTGAATCTGCGCGTCGAGCACTTATCTTGATGACAATCGTGTCGCATGTGCGAACGTGCGGCTGCCTGATCGTTTCCGCGGAGCGTGCATGGAATTCAAGGATTACTACGACATCCTCGGCGTCAAGCCGGACGCCAGCGAGGCCGAGATCAAGACGGCTTACCGCAAGCTGGCGCGCAAGTATCACCCCGACCGCAACAAGGAGCCGGGAGCTGAGGAGCGCTTCAAGGAAATCAACGAAGCCAATGAGGTACTCAAGGACAAGGAAAAGCGCCAGGCCTATGACCAGGTGCGTGCCGGCGGGTACCGCGCCGGCGACCAGTTTCGCCCGCCGCCGGGTTGGGGCGGTGGTGCCGGCCCGCAAGGTTTCAATTTCAACGGCGGCGGCTTTGGCGGCGCCGATTTCAGCGACTTTTTCGAAAGCCTGTTCGGCCAGGCCGCGCGCGGCGGCGGTCGCCCGCATGCGCAACGCGGGCAGGATGTGCAGGCGCACATCGACGTCGATCTGGCCACGGCCTACGCCGGCGGCAAGACGCGCGTCGCGCTGGGTGACGGGCAGGGTGGCGAAAAGGTGCTGGAGGTCAAGATTCCGGCCGGCATCCTGTCCGGGCAATCCATTCGTCTGAGCGGTCAGGGGCAGCCCGGCTTCGGCGGTGCCCCCAGTGGCGATCTGCTGCTGGAAGTGGGCGTGAAACCGGATGCGCGCTTCGAACTGGACGGCCGCAACGTGCTCAATACCCTGGCCGTAGCGCCGTGGGAAGCAGCGCTGGGTGCCGTGGTCGACGTGCCGACCCTGGGCGGCACCGTACAACTGCACGTGCCGGCGGGTTCGCAATCCGGCCGCAAATTGCGCCTCAAGGGACGCGGTTTGCCGGGCACGAATGCCGGTGACCAGCTGGTCACTTTGGCCATCCATACGCCCGCCGCCGACAGCGACGAAAGCAAGGCCGCCTACGCGGCCTTCAAGGAAGCCTTCGCCGCATTCGCGCCGCGTGCGTGAGAAAAAAGCGATCGGTGCGCCCGGCTTTGGTAAGCTTGGCGCGCCCGCATGCCCGGGTGGCGGAATTGGTAGACGCAGCAGACTTAAAATCTGCAGGCTTTTGGCCATCCGGGTTCGATTCCCGGCCCGGGCACCAGTTGATCAGGCTTTGTGTTGAGTGACAGCCCTGTGCGTGAAACCGCGCGGCCGTCCGGCTGCCCACATGAACGATCTTCTCAAGCCCCGGCGTGCCGATGGTGGCACTATCGGCACGGTCAACCCGATGCTGCTTGAGGAGTCCAATCATGACCATTGCCGATCTCATCGCCGAAACGCTTGCCAATGCCGGGGTGAAGCGGATCTGGGGCGTCACGGGCGACAGTCTCAACGGGCTCAATGACAGCTTGCGGCGCCTGGATCGCATTGACTGGATGCATGTGCGCCACGAGGAAGCCGCCGCGTTTGCGGCCGGCGCCGAGGCGGCTGTCACCGGTGAGTTGGCGGTGTGCGCGGGCAGTTGCGGGCCGGGCAATCTGCACCTCATCAACGGCCTGTTCGATTGCCAGCGCAACCACGTGCCGGTGCTGGCCATTGCCGCGCACATCCCTTCTTCGGAAGTGGGATTGGGCTACTTCCAGGAAACCCATCCGCAGGAACTGTTCCGCGAGTGCAGCCACTTCGTGGAGCTGGTCACCAACCCGGCGCAGATGCCCGAAGTGCTGCACCGCGCGATGCGCTCGGCCATCGGTCATCGCGGCGTGGCGGTGATCGTGATTTCCGGCGACGTGGCGTTGCAGGCGGCTCCGGCCAATGCGCGCACGGATTGGGTGATGTCCGCACCGCCACGGCTGTTGCCCAATCCGGTCGAGCTGGATCGTCTGGCAGCGACGCTTGGCGCGGCCGGGCACGTCACCATTTTGGCCGGCAGTGGTTGCGCCGGTGCGCATGGTGAAGTTGTCGCGTTGGCGGACAAGCTGGCGGCGCCGGTGGTGCATGCGCTGCGCGGCAAGGAATATCTGGAATGGGACAACCCGTTCGATGTCGGCATGACCGGGCTGATCGGCTTTGCGTCCGGCTACCACGCCATGCTGGCGTGCGACACGCTGCTGATGCTGGGCACGGATTTTCCGTATCGCAATTTCTATCCGGCCAAAGCCAGGATCATCCAGATCGACCGCGATCCCTCCGCGCTGGGGCGGCGCGCGCAGCTGAGCCAGGCGGTTGTGGGTGACGTCAGGGAAACGCTGACGCAGCTGCTGCCCAAGCTTGCGCGCACCGATGACCGCGTTTTCCTGGATGCCGCCACGGCACACTATCAAAAGGCGCGGGCAGATCTTGATGCGCTGGCGCGGCCGTCCAAACCGGGGCGACCGATTCATCCGCAATATCTCGCGCGCCTGGTGAACGAGGCGGCCAGCGATGATGCGATCTTTACCGCCGACGTCGGCACGCCGACGGTGTGGGCGGCGCGCTATCTCGACATGAACGGCAAGCGCCGCCTCATCGGTTCGTTCAACCACGGCTCGATGGCCAATGCGCTGGTGCAGGCGATGGGCGTGCAGGCGGCGGCGCCGGGGCGCCAGGTGGTGTCGCTGTCCGGTGACGGCGGTTTTGCCATGATGATGGGCGATTTCATTTCGCTGGCGCAGTTGAAACTGCCGGTCAAGGTGGTGATCGTCGACAACAGCCTGCTGGGATTCGTGGCGATGGAAATGAAGGCGGCGGGTTATCTCGATACCGGCACCGACCTCGAAAATCCGGACTTTGCGGCCATGGCCGAGGCGATGGGCGTGAAGGCTTTCCGCGTGGAGGATTCGGCCCGGTTGCCGGACGTCCTCAAGCAGGCCTTTGCCCATGATGGCCCCGTGCTGGTGGATGCCGTCACGGCCACCCAGGCGCTGGTCATGCCGCCCAGGATCCAGGCGGCGCAGGCCAAGGGGTTCAGCCTGTTCATGCTCAAGGCCATCCTCAACGGACGCGGCGACGAGATCGTCGAACTGGCGCGGACCAATTTGCTGCATTGACGTTTGTCGTCGCCGCAAGCCGGGGCAAGCGCGGTTTCCGCTCCCGCTCCTGTCCTGCAAAAAGAGCCGACCAAGGTGGCCGGCTCTTTTGTCACATGATGCAAGGAATGGTTCAGCGGCTGCCGCAAGCGCGGCCGTTGCTGGGGCGGTAACCCTTGGCCTTGGCCTGGGACTCGCTCATGTATTCGCCTTGCTTGGTGTTGCCGGAAAGCTTGCTGCCGGAGCAGTGGTAGACCTTGCTGTCGGTATTGACCCACACCTTGCCGTTGCCGCCGCGGGTCGCCACGCTGCGGTGCGTCGTCGACTTGGCGTGCGACGCGCGCTTTGTGGTCGCGGCCGATTGGGACTTGGTCGATTTCTTGTCGGCCTTGGCATGATGTTCGCTGCGCTTGTGCGACGTTGTCTTGGCGTGTCCGGACGTTTTTTCGTGCGTTGCCTTTTCCTTGTGGGCGGTCTTTTTGTGCGTGGTTTTCTTGTGTGTCGCCTTCTTGTGCACGGCCTTTTTCTTGTGCTTCGTGGAGGTCGTGGTGCTGCTGCCGACCATGTAGCCGGTCGGGCTGGCGGCGAACGTCGCCGGAGTTGCCATCAAAAAGGCGGCCAGCATGACCACCAGCAAGCCTGCAAGCTTCAGACGCGAGATCTTCATCGTGATTCCCCGTTGCATGAGTTGTGTGTGCGGCGCACGTGAGTGTCCCCAGCCGCATCGCGATCATAGGCGGCTGACGAAGTGGACGCCTGTCTGTGGCCTGAATACGAATTTCCCCTTTCGAATCAGTCCTGTGAAGGCACCGTGATGGCGCGGTGTGGCGCCTTTGCGGAGGGCGGGAAGCGCTGGCGGTTTGCCGGCGCGCGGGTGTCAGGCCGGCCGGGCCAGAGCCGATGCGGAGACGTTTTTGCGCAGTTTTTGCATGCCCACGTGCAGCGTCACGACCAGATCCGCCACGTGTCCGTCAGCACCCGGGCCGGAGCGGGCGAAGGTGATTTTTTCGCCGTCGCGACAATGTCCCGGATGGACCAGGGTTATCAGCGTGGAAATGCTGTCCGACAGCGGCAGGGTCAGCACCACGGGCGTGTCCGCGGACCAGTGCGCGACGGGGATGGCGAGGTCGGCGTACACCGTGCGGGCGCCGTGGCGGACGGGGTGCCACGGCTGACCGAAAACGGTGCCGGAAACGCCGGCCAGAATGACGGCGGCGGGCGCGGCGTCCGGTATGTATTGGCCGGCATGGCCTTCCAGATACCGGTAGGCGTCGTTGATTTGCTGCAGGCGCCGCGTGGCTTCGGGGCTGGTGTTGCGATCCGGATGCCAGCGGCTTGCCTGGTGGCGCCAGGCGCGACGCACCCGCTCGGCGCTGGCGCCGGGCGGAATGTCGAGGATGGTCCAGGGGTCTGGCTGCATGGGGCCATGTTAGGCAGCCCCGTGTCGCCGGCTTGCGTCGCAGGTCAATTTTGCCGTCTGGTCATATGGCCAGTTTCAGTCGGTCGGCGCGACGATGTACTGCTCCAGCTTGCCGTCGGGCAGGGTGTAGGTGGTGATGCTCAGCGTCTGCTTGTCGAAGCGAGCGCGGTAGGCGCGCATGGTCATGCCGCCGCGCAGGCGTTGCGCCACCGCCGTGAAGGCGTCGGGCTTGCCCAGGTGTTTCAGGCTTTTCCTGTAGTCGTGCAGGGCGGTCTTGTCGAAGTAGGCGTTGGCGTCGGGGCTGAACAGCTTGCGGTCGATCTTGCCGTGCTGCAGGCCGGCGAAGATGTTTTTGGCCTGTTCCAGCGCGGTCGCGGAAACGGGTTCGTTGGCCTTGAGCACGGCCGCGGCGATGCGCCGGGCGATGACGCCGGAGGTGCCGATCGCGTCCTGGTTGGTCATGGCGATGACGGCCACCCCGTCATCGGGAAACACCAGGTTGGTGTCGGTGAAGCCGGATACTTCGCCGTCGTGGGAAATCATGCGATGGCCCTGGAAGCGGCCGACGAAGACGCCCAGGCCATAGCCGGACGCGAGGCCGTTTTTCAGCATGACGTCGGTTTCCATGGTTTGCCATGAGGCCGGCTTGAGCAGGGTCTGGTGGATCATGGCCATGTCCCATGAGGCCAGGTCGGTCGGCGTCAGCGACAGTTCGGCCATGCCGTACAACCAGTTGACGCCTTCCTTCGGCGCCGGGTGCAGTGGCCCCAGCGCGTAGCGGTGGTAGCCGCGTGCGTCGTCCGGGGGCAGTGCATGCAGGTTGTTGTCGAAGGCGTCCGTGATGCCCAGCGGCAGGAACACGTGCTGGCGCAAATACTGGAACGGCGTCTGGCCGGTCAGTTTTTCGATGATGGCGCCGGCGATGGTGTAGTTGGTGTTGCTGTATTGCCACTTGGTGCCGGGGGCGAAATCCAGCGGTTTTTTCGCCCATTTGTCCATGATGAATTGCGGCGTGGTGTTGGTGAGCATCTCTGGCATCACGTAATCCTGCGGCCAGTAATCCTGGTAGCCGGAGGTGTGCGACAGGATTTGCCGCAGCGTGATCTTGCCGGCGTCGGTCAGGCCGGGAAAATAATCCGATACCGGGTCGGACAGTTTCAGCTTGCCTTGCTGTTGCAGCAGCAAGAGGGCGGCGGCTGTGAACTGCTTGCTGACCGAGCCGATGGAATAGCGCATGGCCGTATTGGCCGACGTTTTCGGGTCCAGCCGGCCGTGGCCGTAGGCGTGGATGTAGGCCAGCTGACCATGGTCGACCACGGCAATCGACACGCTGGGCACGCCGGATTGGGCCAGCGCCTTGGTGGCGATCTGGTTGATGTCGGTTTGCAGGTTGGTGGGCAGGTCGGCCGCCAGGGCGGCGGGCGCGGTCAGGGCCAGCGCGACCAGGCCGGCCAGAAGAGGGAATGCGCGATGCCGGATCATGGAACTTCCTCTGTCATGGGATACGGTCGGCAACGATAGCACCGCGTCCGTGCGGATGTGGCCGTGATGGCGCGGCGAGTGGTTTGGTGCCCTGGCTGGATTGCCCGATCCACGATGGGCCGCCAATGAAAAAACTGGGCCGGGAAAACCCGGCCCAGACCGCAAAACCATTGCATTGGGCCCGCGAGGGGGGAGATGGGGCCGTGCAAGGTTTAAAACTTGAAGTTGAACTTGGCCAGGTAGCGCTTGCCGTTGTAGTAGCGGTTGGCCGGCATGGCCTTGTTGCCGCCGAAGTACTGGATGTAGCGCTGGTCGGTGAGGTTCAAGGCATCCAGCGTGATCGAGTAGTGCTTGTTGAACGTCCAGCCCAGCGACAAATCCAGCTCGGTGTAATCGCCCGTGGTGGCCGGCGGCGCACCGGCGATGTAGCCGCCGGCGAGGTAGGCGTCGCGCCAGTTCATGGTCAGCCGGGCACTGAACGGGCCTTTGGCGAAGTACGGACTGATGTTGGCCGACCACTTGGAGTTGTATGGCAGCGCGCCGCCGGTGGACAGCGTGCCGTGCGAGTAGGTGACCGAGTTGACCATGCCGAACCCGCTTTCGCCGAAACTTTGCTGGTAGGACAGGTTCAGGCCCAGCAGCTTGCCGGTGCCGACGTTGGCCGGCTTGGTCACGCTGAACTTGCACATCGCGTTGGCGTCGCACAGGCCCATCGACATCAGGGTGGCCAGCGTGTCGCCGGTGGCCTTGGGGTCGAAGTGCTGCTCGAACACCGATACCGTGGAGATGTAATTGCGGATGTTCTTGTAGAACGCCGATACCGCGAACACCGATTGCGGCGCGAAATACCATTCCACCGACGCGTCGATGTTGGTCGACTTGTACGGCTTGAGGTCGGCGTTGCCGGCCGAGGCCTTGGGCGGCACCGCCACGTCGGCGATGAAGAAGCTGTTGACTTCCTGGAACGCCGGCGGACGCGCGATGGTTTCGGAAATGGCGCCGCGCACCAGCAGGTCGTCGAGCAGGCTGTAGGTCAGGTTGACCGACGGCAGCCACTCGCTGTACGAGCTTGACCCGTAATGCCACCACGATTGCGGAATCGGGAACGCGGCCTTGTCGGCACCCAGCAGGATCGAGCCGGTGGTGGTCTTGGTGTGCACGTAGCGCAGGCCGAAGTTGCCGCTCAGGCGATCCAGCGCGAAGTCCTGCTGCACGTAGGCGGCGATGTTCTTTTCGTCGAAATTGAATGTGCCGTTGAGGTAGGAGCTGGGGTCGTCGACCAGGTCGTAGTTGCCGAAGCTGGCGAACTCGCCGCTTTCGGACCACATCAGATGCTGGCCGGAACCGGCGGCAAAGCCGGGCACCTTGTTGCCGATGATGTTGACGTAGCCGTCGGTGCCGACGATGTCTTCCAGCGTGCCCTGCGCGGACGGGCCGACGGCGTTGAACGTGTGCGAGGTTTGCGCCAGGCGGTTCTGGTTGTAGCGCACGCCGTATTGCAGCTTGTAGAACGCGCCGTCGAAATCGTTGTGGAAATCGGCCTGCACGAAGTCGGTGAGCTGGCGCGTGTCGTGGGTCAGAAGTTGCGTCGGGTTGGAGCCGTCCAGACCGCCGACCGTCCAGTTTTGCGGATCGCGCGCGGCAGCCGGGTCGTCAAACGTGATGCCCTTGTCCAGGTCCCACGAATAGCCGCCATGGAACGCGGCGTTCATGGCGTACTGGCGCTGGTCGGGGTTGGACGACTTGCTGATGCCGCCTTGCACCTTCACGCCCCAGCCGTCGCCGCGATAGGCGCCGGCAAGGTCGAAGCCCTTGATCGTCACGTCGCTCTTGCGCGGAAAACTGTCGAAGTAGGTCGTGGCCGGGCCGCTGACGGTGGCGCCGTTCTGGCACGGGTTGGAAAACACCGTGGAGCACAGGTGGCCGCTGGTGATCACGCCGTTGGTGGCCGCACCCATCGCGTCCGCGTTGCCCGGGTTGGCGCTGGGCATCGGGTAAAACGACGTGTTCCAGTTGTCGTAGTTCTCGTCCACGTACATGGCGTTGCCGGAAAATTCCAGGCGGTCGGTCGGTTTCCATTGCACGGTCAGGTGGGCGCCGTTGCGCTCGCGCGTCTGGCGGAACCAGGCCGAGTTGATCACGGTCGGCACGCTGTCCGAGCTGTGCGCCAGCCACGGCAGGTTGGCGGCGTAGTCGGAAGCCGGGCTGTAGCCGTTGAAGATTTCCAGGCCTTCGCGGTCGATGCGTTCCTTGTAGTGCGACACGGACACGTCGAAGCCGAAGGTGTCGGCCGTGTTTTTCCAGCTGTAGAACAGCGAGCCGATCGGGTTGGTGGCGTGGTCGTGCGCCTGGCTGTTGTTGGTCACGCCGATGGAGCCGGCGACGGTGTTGGCCTTGAGGTCGAGTGGCTTGCGCGTGTGCACGAAGATCGTGCCGCCGACGGAGCCGTCCGGGAAGCGCGCCTCGGAGGTCTTGTGCACCTCGATGTTGCCGACCAGCTGTGGCGGCAGGATGGTGAAGTCGAAGCCGCGGCTGGGCTGCGAGCCGTGCAGCCACGGCACTTCGGCCATGAGGTGGCCGTTGATGAAGGTGAGGTTCAACGCCGGGTCGGTGCCGTTGATGCTGACCAGGTCGCCCTGGCCCATGTTGCGGTCCAGCGTGACGCCGGGGATTTGCGTCATCGCCTCGGCGACGTTGGTGTTGGGAAACTTGCCCAGATCCTCGGCGCTGACGGCTTCGACGATGGTGTTGGCGCCGCGCTTGATGGCCAGCGAATCGGCCAGGCTTTGACGGATGCCGGACACCGTGATGCCTTGCAGCTGGGTGGGATTGGTCTGGGTGGTCGCCGGGTTTTTCGACGGGTCGTCGTTGCTGCTGCCTTGCGACTGCGGCTGCGGCGTGGAACGCGGCTGGCGGGTTTCACGCGTGGCGCGCTTGGGCTGGATCACGTAAGCCGATTTGCCTACCGACTTGGCTGCCAGCCCGGTGCCGCGCAAGGTGTGGTTGAGCGCCTCGGTGGTGGAAAACGTGCCGGACAGGCCGGGTGAGGTCTTGCCGTCGACCAGACGCGGGGCATAGGCCAATTGCACGCCGCTTTCAACGGCCAGCTTGTCCAGCGCGGTGCTGAGCTTGCCGGAGGCAATGTGGTAGGCGTGCTGGCCGGCCGTGGTTTGCGCGGCAAAAGCCTGCATGGGCAGCAGCAAGGCGCTGCCCGAAAGCACCAGTGACAACGCGCCGACCAGCGCGCGACGTCGGGTCGTGATGCGGTGCGCGCCAGTTTCGACGTGGTTGTTGAAACTGGCCGGGGTACGCGGTGTTGATGTGCTCGTCATCGTTGGGTTTCCTCGCAAGTGGATGTTGGTCGGACGATGTTTGCAAGCACACGATCGCCCCCTCCACCTACCAAGACGCGGCACGAACGAGGATCACCACCTTCGTTTTGAACTTTTTTTGTCAAACATGACAACGATGGTCATGCCTCACTTGCGCGACAGCACGACGCGGTTGGCCGATGCCCACGTGGCATGCACGGGCCAGCCCTGCTGCAACACGGTGACGAGGGTTTTCTGGTCGCCGGCGCGGAACACGCCGCTGATGCGCAGATGCCGCAATGACGGATCACCGATGACCACCTGCGTGGCGCTGTATTGGTTCATGGCGGTCAGCAGATGGGGCAGCGTCCAGTCGTGCACGAACAACTTGCCCGAGGTCCAGCCGCGCACTTGTGCCATGTCGACGGGCCTGGGCTGGCTGATGATGCCGGCCTGGTCGAACTGCAGTTGCTCGCCCGGCTGGATGGAGGCGTGGCGCACTTCGCCGTCGGCGTTCGTGGCGACGGTGACGCTGCCCTGGAGCAGCACGACGTTGACGAAACGGTGGCCCAGACCAACCTGGAACGTGGTGCCGATGTCGGTCACGGTGCCGTCGCCGGCATGCACGACGAACGGACGTTGCGCGTTGTGGTGGACGTCGAATTGCGCACGGCCCTGCAGCAGGTCGACCTGGCGCTTGCCGGTGCTGTAGTCCACGCGCAGGCGCGTTTTCGTGTCCATCAGGATGCGCGTGCCGTCATCCAGCGTGAGCGTGCGCTGCTGGCCCACCGCGGTGGCGTACAGCGCGCCGTTGGTCGACAGCGCATGCTGGCGCCAGCCGGGCGCGACGAGAAAAACCGTGCCCAGCACGGCGGCCGCGGCGACCGCCCACGGCAACCAGCGGCGGCGTTGCCAGGAGCCGGCCGCGGATGGCTGCAGGGCGTGCCGCGCGGCGGCCATGAGCGCGGGATTGTCGCGGATGGCGTCGCCGCTGGTCGTCCACAGCTGCTCCACGTGATGGTAGGCGGTGGCGTGCTCGGCCCGGCGCGTCAGCCACAGTTCGAAGTCCGTGCGTTCGGCCGGCGTGCAGGCTGGGTCGCTCATGCGCGCAAACCACTGCTCGGCCGTCGCCATGACGCCGTCGTCGGGAACATCGGTGTTGGAGTTGTTGCCTTCCATCTTGTTCATTTGGACGTCCCCTGTGTGCCATTGCCTACCTTGCGACGCAGCGTGGCCAGCGCCGTCGCCAGGTGTTTGTCTACCGTCTTGACCGAAATGCCGCAGCGCCTGGCGATTTGCGCGTGGCTGAGCCCGTGGATCCGCTTGAGCAGGTACACCCGCTGGCATTTGGGCGGCAGGGCCGCGATCGCCTGGGCAAGGCGGGCCATCTGCTGCTCGTACACCGCCTGTTCCTCGGGCGTGCGCGAGGGTGAGGCCACGTCGCACTCGTCCACGTCGACATGCCGGCTTGCCTGCCGGTTGCGCGCTTTGCGAAACTGGTCGTGGGCCACGTTCACGGCCACACGGTACAGCAGGCGCTTCCATGCCGAGGCCGGTTCCGAATCGCGATAGCGCAGCATGCGGATCAGGCTTTCCTGCGCCGCATCCTCCGCGTCCTGCTGCGACGCCGTGCGGCGGCGCAAAAAGCTTACCAGCTGCGGATGCTGCACGCGGGCGAATTCATCAAAACGGGTAACGTCGACGCCGGCATCACAACTTTCGTCCTGATTCCACATCATGAGTGGCCCCATCGCGCTCTTTGCCCATGCGTGACATGAGCCAGATGCTGATCCGATTTATCCTCAGCCAAGATTGGCGGCTTTGCAAGCCGCCCGGTTTTTCTGGTTGATGGAGAAATGTTGTGCAATTGATCAACGGCAAACCGATGCCGACATTGGGCCTGGGCACGTGGAAATCGCGTCCCGGCGAAGTGCGTTTTGCCGTGCGCGAGGCCATCCGCGCAGGCTGTCGGCACATCGACTGCGCAACCATTTACGGCAACGAAGTCGAGGTGGGGCAGGGCCTGGCCGACGCCATGGCCGACGGCGTCGGGCGTGATGAATTGTGGATCACGTCCAAGCTGTGGAACGACGCGCATGCCCCGGCCGACGTGCGCCCGGCACTGGAAGCGAGCCTGTCCAAACTGGGCCTGGAGCAACTGGATCTGTACCTGATGCACTGGCCGGTGGCGATCCGCGGGAATGCGTCGTTTCCGTTGCGCGCACACGACATTTTCGCGCCCGGGGCGATGCCGGTGGCGACGACGTGGCAAGCGATGGAAGCGTGCGTCGATGCGGGTCTGGTGCGCCATGTCGGTGTGTCCAATTTCAGCGCGCGCAAGCTGCAACAGCTGCTGGACGTGGCGCGCATAGCGCCGGCGATGAACCAGGTGGAGCTGCATCCGTATTTGCAGCAGGACGCCTTGCTGCGTTTTTGCGCGACGCATGGCGTGGGCGTGACGGCGTATTCCCCGCTGGGTTCGGGCGATCGCCCGAAGGGCATGAAGACGGCGGGCGAGCCGGTGCTTTTGCAGGACCCGGTCATTCTTGCGCTGGCCGACAAACACGGCGCCAGCGCGGCGCAGATCCTCATCGCCTGGGCGTTGCAACGCGGCACGAGCGTGATCCCCAAGTCCGTCAACGCCGGGCGCATCGCGCAAAACCTGGCCGCCGCCAAGATCGTGCTGGATGCGGACGACATGCGGCAGCTGGCGGCGCTTGACTGCCATCGGCGCTATCTCGACGGCGCCGACTGGGTCGTCGACGGCGGACCTTTCACGCAGGCCAGCCTGTGGGACGAATAGGCTTCAACCGCGCCACAGCACCAGCGCGGCGATGGCGAACGGCAGCAGCGCCATGCCGGCAAACACGATCATCATGACCAGCCAGCCACCGGGGCGCCAGCGCACGGGTGCGCTGGCCTTGGCGTCGGGATGACTTGTTGGCAAAGGCAAGTTCATGCATCCATTGTGCGCGCCGGCTGGCGTGTGCGGGCGGCCACCTTGACGCGGTCTTTCAGCGCAGGCCGTAGACCACGTTCGAACCCAGGTCCAGATGCGATGAAACCTGCCTGACGGTGCCGTTTTCCATGGTCATGACGCGCTGCGCGCTGGCGATGGTTTCGGGCCGGTGGGCGATGACGATGCGCGTGATGGCGAGGCTGTCGACCACGGCGTTGACCTTGTGCTCACGGGCCACGTCAAGGTTGCTGGTGGCTTCGTCCAACACCAGCAAACGCGGCCGGCGATACAGCGCGCGGGCCAGCAGCAGGCGTTGTTGCTGGCCGCCCGACAGGCTTGATCCCATGTCGCCGACCAGCGTCTGGTAGCCCATCGGCATGGCCACGATGTCATCGTGGATGGCGGCGATGCGGGCGACTTTCTCGACCTCCTGCGCGAGCGCGTCGGGAGCGAAAAAGCTGATGTTGTCGGCGATGGTGCCGGCGAACAGGCGATCATCCTGCAGCACCGCGCCGACAATGTCGCGATAGCGCGCCAAGCCCAGCTGGCGGATGTCCAGACCGCCGCACAGCACGTCGCCTTCCTGCGGTTCGAGCAGGCCCAGCAGCACGCGCACCAGCGTGGTCTTGCCGCAACCTGACGGTCCGGTGATGGCGACCGATTCGCCGACGCCGATGCGCAGGTTGCAATCCTTCAATATCCACGGCTCGTTCGCACCATAGCGAAAACCCACATGGCGCAATTCGATGCAGGCATCCGGCAACGGGCCGCCGTAGCCGGTTTCGAGATGCGCCTCCGGCGGCGTCAGCGCGATGTCGGCCACGCGTTCGGCGTGCAGGCCCAGCATCCACAGCGCGATGCCCTTGTCGATCAGGCCGCCGGCGCGGGTCGTGAATTGCTCGGCGTAGGCGGCAAACGCGACCAGCATGCCGGCGGTGAACTGGCCGTGCATCACCATGACGGCGGCCAGCCAGATGAGCACCACGCGTTCCAGTCCGAAGATCAGCTGGTTGCCGGTGTGGAACGTGATGTTCAGCCGCTGCATGGCGATGTGGCGGTTGGTGGTTTCCACGATGGCGTTGGCGTAGCGTGCGCTGCGCGGTGTCTGCTGGTTGTGCAGCTTCAGCGTCTGCGCGCCGCGGATGGCTTCCAGCAACTGGCTTTGCTGGCGGGCGGCGTAGATGATCTGGTCTTCCTGCGTGCGCCGCAGCGGACGGAAAGTGGCCCAGCGCAATGCGCCATACAGCGCAAACGCCCCCAGCACCAGCAGCGTCAACTTCACGCTGTACAGGCACAGGATGACGAGCGTGAACACCGTCATCAAGCCGTCGATGATGGCGGTGACGAAGCTGGTGGTCAGCGTTTTCTGGATGGCCTGCACCGAGCCGAAACGCGACACCACGTCGCCGATGTGGCGCTTTTGGTACCAGTCCAGCGGCAGGTGCAGAAGGTGCGTGAACAGGTTGCCGACCCATTGCACGCTCAGCGACGCGCTCAGCCAGGTGACGGTCCACGCGCGCACGGCGCTGACGGTGGCCTGGAACAGCGTCACCAGCACGAAGCCGATGCCCAGCAGGGTCATCAGATCGTGATCGTTGGAGATCAGTACATGGTCCAGGATCCATTGCAGGTAAAACGGGCCGGCGAGCGCGAATATTTCCAGCCCGACGGCCAGCACGAGAATCAGGGTCAGCGCGCCACCCAGGCCTTGCACGTGGCCGGCCAGCGCGCGCAGCGAAATGCCGCGCTTTTGCTTGATCGGCTTGAAGTCGGTACCGGGAGCCAGTTCCAGCGCGATGCCGGTGAAGTGCCGAGAGGCTTCATCCGTGGCCAGCACACACACGCCGCGTGCCGGATCGTGGATGACGACGCGGCGCTTGCTGGCCGATTTGAGCACCACGAAATGGTTCAAGTCCCAGTGCACGATGCACGGGGTTTTCAATTGCGGCAGTTCGGCCAATTCCAGGCGCAGGGCGCGCGGTTGCATGCCGAGGCGGGCCGCCATGTCCATCAGGTCGGCCAGGTTGGCACCCTTGAGCGAGGTGGGGAAGCGTCCGCGCAATGACGGCAGGTCGACCTCGTGGCCGTGGTAGCGCGCAATCATGGCCAGGCAGGCCAGGCCGCATTCGGCGGCTTCGGTCTGCATGATGGTCGGCAAATGGCGGTGCCAGCCGAATTGCAGGTTCTGGACGAAAGAGCTGTTCACGCAAGTGTTCCGTCATGGCGCGCGGGCAGGCCGGCACGCCGCGCGAACGGCGAACCGGCCCTTTCGGTGGTCAGCGGGACATCGTCAAAGATTGCTGACCTGGACATTGACGAGCGGGCCGCTGATTGACGGCAAGCCACCCGTGCCGATGGACCCCAGCAGTCCGCCGACCAGTCCGTTGACCACGCCGCCGACTTCACCCAGCAGGCCACCGACCACCGGCAAACTGCCGCCGCCCAGGCCGCCACCCAGAAGGCCGCCGAGCAAACCGTCGAGAATGCCGCCGATCTGGCCCTGGCCGCCGGCGACGTTTTGAGCTTCTTGCACAGTAAGTGTTTGCATTGCAGTTCTCCTTGCTTGCCCGGATCAAACCGTCCGGGCTTCGGTGCGCCGTTCGCTCTTGCGAGCGGCAAAACGGGTCAATGCGGCGAGGCTGGCGCTTGCGAGGCAAGCGACTCATGCAGGCCGTACAAAGGTTCGAATGCCCACTGCCACAAGCTGCGGCGGTCGAGCATGATGCTGGCGTCGAGCGCCATGCCGGGCTTCAAGGCGTCGGTTTGGCCGTCCGCCGCGATCGTCTGCCGGCTCAACTTGACCTGCACGCGGTACAACGGCTGTTTGGCGGGCTGGCCCAGCAGGCTGACCACTTCGTCATGGCTGAGCGCGCTGCGCGACACGTTCACCACCCGGCCGTATTGCTGGCCGAATTTCTGGTACGGAAACGCCTGGTAGCGCATCACCACCTGGTTGCCCGGACGCACGAAGCCGATGGCGCGGCTGGGCACCAGCAATTGCGCCTGCAGGGTTGATCCGTGCGGCAAGACCGACAGCACGGCCTGCTGCTGGGCGACGGCCTGGCCTTGCTTGACCAGCAACGTCGACACCACGCCGGCGGCCGGCGCACGCAACATGGCGCCTTGCTGCAACGCGTTGCGTGCCGATTGTTGGCGGTTTTGCGACAGCGACTGCTGCACCTGGTCCTGGCGGTCGGCCAGGTCGAGCGGCAACTGGGCCAGTTGCTGTCGCACCTTGCCGATCTGCTGCCGCACTTCGAGCTTCTGGCTCAGCAACGTCCGGATCTGGCGTTGGGAAGTGATTTTCTTGGCACCTTCCTGCTCCAGTTGCAGTGCCGAAACGTAGCCCTTGCGGCGCAATTGCCACATGCTGACCAGCACGCCGTCGATGCTTTTCACCTGCTGGTTTTCCAGCGCTATCTGGCCGTCTATTTGCACCACCTGCTGTTGCAGAAGTTCCAGTTTGGTGTGCCATTGGGCTGCCTGCGCGCGGGCCGACTGCCGCTGGTTGGCCAACTGGGACTGCAGCCGTTTGGCCTGGGCATCCAGCTGCCGGCCGATCAGCGCCTGGGTGGCGCCCAGGCTGGCACTGTCATGGTCTCCGGAGATTTCGACCAATGGTTGTCCGGCCTGCACGACCTGGCCTTCGTGCACGAAAACCTTCGTCACGGTGCCGCTGATCGGGCTGTGCATGCCCAGCACGCCGGCGCTGGGTACCAGTTGGCCGGTCACCTGCTCGCGCTGCGTGTAGTGGCCCAGCAGCATGAACAACACGATGGTCAGCGCCAGCACCGCACCCAGCAACGCCAGCCAGCGAAAGGCCAGCGGCGTGGCCAGGTGGATCGTTCCGAGCCATTGGCCACGCTGTGTTTGAACCGCTTCTTGGCGAAACAGGCTTCCCTTGATCATCGCGTTCGGTCGGCAGGCAAATGGGCACCGCGAAGGTGTGCTTGCGTCTTGCGGGCTTGGCATTGCAGCCAGCGGCACGACGTGTTTCACGGCTGCCATGGCGCCAGGCGGGGAAGGTTTTCGACGTGACGGCCAAGAAAGCGTGCAACGTGTTCATTGTGGTTTCCCCGCGAAGGTCGTGTATGCAAAATCGGCAATGTTTGCAAAGGCTTGCGAGGACTTCTGGTTATGCACGTAATCGGCAGGATCGGCGCTTGAACGTAGCTGCGAAGCCCTTTTCCTTGTTGGCGAACAAGAGGGCAATCGTTCCGCATGGAGAAAGATGGATCGTCGCGATGCCACAACCTTGGACGGTTCGGGATCGGTATCGCGTCTCGTGCGCGCCGATGCAATCGCCAATGACAGCCGCATGTCGCGAGCCGATGCGAAGTACCATGGGTGAATACATGCGACCCGGTGACGGACGCATGACCCCGATGTTCTTGCAAGGAGATTTTCATGGTTGACGAATCGGTTGCCCCCGTCGTGATTCCCACGCGTGATGGCGAATGCCGCAGTTTCGTGTTCACGCCTGAAGGCACCGGCCCCTGGCCGGCGGTGATCGTTTACATGGATGCGTTCGGCGTCCGGCCGTCGTTGCTGGACTTGGGGCGGGCCGTCGCCGGGTTGGGCTATTACGTGCTGGTGCCGGATGTGTTTTATCGCTCCGGGCCGTATGCCGTGATGGACCCGAAGCAGGTGTTTGCCTCACCCGATGGCTTCAAGGTCATCAAGGACGAGTTCATGGCCCGGGCGGATGTGGCGAACGTGATGTCCGACACGCGCGCCTTGCTCGATTTTCTGGCGAACCAGCCGCAAGTGAAGGCCGGCCCGGTCGGCACGACGGGCTATTGCATGGGTGGGCGTTTTTCACTGGCGGCGGCCGGCACATTTCCGCGGCGCGTTGCGGCGGCCGCATCGTTCCACGGCGGGCGCCTGGCCGCGGACGATGCGCAAAGCCCCCACCTGTTGGCCAACGCGATGAAGGCGCGCGTATTCGTGGCTGGGGCCGCGGATGACAAGGGGTTTCCGGACGCCATGAAAGCCGACCTCGAAAAAGCGTTGACCGACGCCGGCGTGGAGCACACGGTTGAAACCTGGCCGGCCGGACACGGCTGGACGTTTTACGACATGCCGGTCTATGACAAGGCGTGTTACGAGCGCCATTTGCGGGTCTTGAATGATTTGTTCGGCCGGTCGCTGGGTGGCTGAATGCCTGGCCGGGCGCCCCGACGACCTTGGGGTGCCCGGCGCTTGCGTCACGCCGTGCGCGAGGCGGCCGCGGTGTGCAGGCCCAGTTCGTCGACGGCGATTTCGCGCATGCGGAATTTCTGGATCTTGCCGGTCACCGTCATCGGAAAACCGTCCACGAATTTCCAGTAGCGTGGAATCTTGAATGTGGCGATCTGGCCGCGGCAAAACGCGGTCAACGCGGCCTCGTCGAGCGCGGCGCCTTCGCGCACGCGCACCCAGGCCATCACTTCCTCGCCGTAGCGTTCGCTGGGCACGCCGATCACCTGCACGTCGCTGACGTCGGGATGGCGGTAGAGGTATTCCTCGATTTCGCGCGGGTAGACGTTTTCGCCGCCGCGGATGATGACGTCCTTGTTGCGCCCGACGATGTTGAGATAGCCGTCCGCGTCCATCGTGGCCAGGTCGCCGGTGTGCATCCAGCGCGCGGTGTCGATGGCTTCGCGCGTGGCGTCAACGTTGTTCCAGTAACCCAGCATCACCGAATAACCGCGCGTGCACAGTTCGCCCGGAACGCCGCGCGGCACGATGCGGCCGTCGGCGTCGACCAGTTTCACTTCCAGATGCGGATGCACGCGGCCGACGGTCTGCGTGCGCTTGTCCAGGCTGTCGTCGATGGCGGTCTGCGTCGACACCGGCGAGGTTTCGGTCATGCCGTAGCACACGGCCACTTCGGTCATGTGCATCGTGGCCTGGACTTTTTTCATCACCTCGACCGGGCAGGGCGAGCCGGCCATGATGCCGGTGCGCAGGCTGGACAGGTCGAACTGGGCAAAGCGCGGATGCTCGAGTTCGGCGATGAACATGGTCGGCACGCCGTACAGCGAGGTGCAGCGTTCGGCCTGCACGGTTTCAAGCACGCTGACCGGGTCGAAGCCGGCCTCGGGAATGATCATGCAACTGCCGTGCGTGGTGCAGGCCAGGTTGCCCAGCACCATGCCGAAGCAGTGGTAGAACGGCACCGGAATGCACACGCGGTCGGCTGATGAATAGTTCAAGCCTTCGCCGATGAAATAGCCGTTGTTGAGGATGTTGTGATGCGACAGCGTGGCCCCCTTGGGGAACCCCGTCGTGCCGGACGTGTACTGGATGTTGATGGCATCGTCGAATTGCAGCGCGGCTTCGCGCTCGGCCAGCGCCTCGGGCGGCACCTTGGACGCGTCGTCCAGCAGGGCTTGCCAGTCGTCGTCGATGACGAGCGCTTGCTCAAGCCCGGGCAGCTTGGGGCGTACCGCGGCAAGCATGTCGGCGTAGTTGGTGGTGCGGAATTCGCGCGCCAGCAACAGCATTTTCACGCCCGACTGGGTCAGCGCGTATTCCAGTTCCGCCGCCTTGTAGGCCGGGTTGATGTTGACCAGGATCGCGCCCATGCGCGCGGTGGCAAATTGCGTGACGACCCATTCGTAGCGGTTGGGCGACCAGATGCCGACGCGGTCGCCGGGCGCGATGCCGCGCGCCATCAGGCCGCGCGCGACCTGTTCGGTCTGCTCCCACAGTTGCCGGTAGCTGGCGCGGTAATTCTGGTAGCGCGAAACAAGCGCGTCACTGTCGCCGCAGTGCTCGACGGTGCGGCGCAGGTTCGCGCCGATGGTTTCACCCAGCAGTGGCGTGGCGCCGGTGCCGCTGGCGTAGGAAGGCGTGGTCATCAGTCAATCTCCCTCCGGGAAAAGGCGCCGCGATGGCGTGGCGCGTTGTTTGACTGTACCCGTTTTGCCCGATTTGGCGACAGATGAAAAACGGCCGCCGCGATCGGTGACCGCGGCGGCCGCAACATGTCTTGTCCGCGGATGTCAGTGCATGCCGAGGAAGTCGCGCTTGCCCACCTGCACGCCGGCCACGCGCAGGATGTCGTACGTGGTGGTGCAGTGGAAGAACAGCGTCGGCAGGGTGAAGTCGAACAGGTAATCGCGGCCGTTGAAGCTCACGTCCTTGCCGCCCATTTTCAGGCTGACCTGGCGCGTGTCGCTGCCGTCGAACTGCTCGGGCTTGAACGTGCCGATGTAGTCGATGACGCGCGCGATGCGTGCCTTGGCCTCGGCCAGCGTCTGTTCGGTGTCGGGAAACGATTGCGGCTCCGCGCCGGCAAGGCGGGCGGCGCCACGCGCGGCGGCGTCGCAGGCGATCTGGACCTGGCGGATCAGCGGAAACATGTCGAAGATCAGGCGTTGCTGCAACAGCCGGTCGGGTTCGATCTTGAGTGCCTGCGCGTGCGCCTGGCCCTTGTCGAGCACGGCGGACAGATTGGTCAGCGCGCGGATGAACGTGGGAACCGAAGCCTGGTACATCGAAAAACTCATGGGAAAATCTCCTGTGTTGGAGCGGTTGCAGGGCGGCCGACGTGGTTGGCCCGGGGCTGTGCGATGCAGGCAAGCATACTCGCGCCGGGACGCGGCAAAGCCGCCAGGGCGCACGTTCGACGCGGCGGATGGGCATGGCAATGATGGACAACCAAATGACGATGAAACCGGAAGAAAACGCCTTGTCGGCGTCGGAGCGCGTGGTGCTGGAGGTGTTGGCCGAAAGCTTCGCGCGGACGGCGCAGCCCGTCGCCGGCCACGACCTGCGTCTGGCCGTGCAGCAACGCGGCGTGGCCAAGCCGGCCGTGGTGCTGGCCATGCAGGCGCTGGTCGAGCGCGGCGTGTTGCAGCGCGTGCGCTGCGAGGAAGCCGACGGACGCTTTTTCACCGCCTACCGGTTGATGCCGAAAGCCTGACTCGGCGCGGCCGGCGACCGGTTCCGGGGTGGCATCAACGCCGTACAATGGCGTTTTGCGTTGGCGCCATGCGCCGCGTGCAAGGCTGAACGGCGTGAACGACGAAATGATGGCGGCCCGCACGGGCGTGTACGAGGCGGGGCGCCACGGCGCATGGCGGCGGCGTCCATGAGCACGATCCGCGACATCACGGCCGCGCCCGTGGCGGTCAACCGGCTGGCCGCGTTCATCACCATTTCGATTGCGCTGTTGATGATGTCGGTCGATTCGACCATCGTCGCGACGGCCTTGCACGCCTTGCAGGAAGGCCTCGGCACCTCGGTCAACTGGGCCGGCTGGACGATCACGGCGTACGCGCTGGGCTTCGTGCTGATGCTGCCGCTGTCGGGCAAGCTGAGCGACTGGTACGGGCGCCGGCGCGTGTTCCTCGGCTCGGTGGTCACGTTCACCGTCGCTTCGCTGTGCTGCGGGCTGGCCGACAACATTTACGTGCTGATCGCCCTGCGCGCGTTGCAGGCGGCCGGCGGCGCTGGTTTCACGCCCTCGGCGACGGCCATCGTGGTCGATTACTTCGGCGACCAGCGCGATCGCGCAGTCAGTTTGTTCGGCAGCATTTTTCCGGTTGGCGCCATGATCGGGCCGATTTTCGGCGGCCTGTTCGTCACTTACTGGACGTGGCGCGGCGTGTTTTTCGTCAACGTGCCGATCGGTTTGCTGGTCGTCGTCCTGGCGGTGCGTTTCGTGCCCAGGGATCCGGTACGCGAGGACCGCACGCACCCGCGGCCGGACTGGACCGGCATGGCATTGCTGGGCGCGGGCATCATGGCCGGCATGCTGGCGGCAAGCTATTTGGGCGAGGCCGCGGCGCGGCTGTATTCGCCGTTGTTCCTGGTGCCGGCCGCGGTGGCGGTGCTGGCGTTGACGCTGTTTTTCCGGCATCTGGGCCGCAGTAGCCGGCCGTTCATCGCTCCGCGTTTCATTCGCGGGCCGGGGTTCGTGCCGGTCAACCTCATCAACGCGCTGTACGGCGGCGTGGTCAGCGGTTCGATCGCGCTGGTGCCGCTGTACGCGGTCAACCGTTATGGCATGGACGCGTTGCGCTCGGGCACGTTGCTGATCGCGCAGGGAATCGCCGCGATCGTGTTTTCGGTGATCGCGGCGCTGGCCTTGCGGCGCACCGGGCATCGGCTGCCGTTGTACGTTGGTGGCGCGGTGATCGCGGTCGGGCTGGTGTTGCTGGCACTGGCGCCGCCGTGGGGCTTGTCGGCCTATGCGTGGCTGGCCGCGAGTGCGTTTCTGGTCGGCGCCGGTGGTGGCGTGATCAACCCGCCCAGCCGCAATGCCGGCTTGCAACTGGCGCCGCGCGAATCGGCCACGCTGGCCGCGTTGCGCTCGATGTCGCGCCAGTGCGGCGCGATCACGACGGTGTCGGTGGTGACGGCCGTGATCGCCAGCGCGTACGGCTCGGGCACGGTGCAGGCGTGGTGCTACGTGGCTTGCGCCGCGTTGCTTGTCGTGGCCATGCCGATCATCGCGCGCGTGCCGGAACACCACGGTTCGTGGTGACGTGATTCAGGCCATGTCGGGGTAGTCGGCACACACGTAGTCGGCGCCGGCATCGGCCAGTTTTGCCAGTGCCGCCGGGTCGCCCAGGTTGACCGACCACGCGGCGCCTTGCAGACGATGCCGCGCCAGTTCGGCCATCCGCGGCGGCGCAAGGTCGCGATAGTAGGGAAACCATGCGCTGCCGCCGGCCGCGGCGATGGCGGCCGGCCGGCTGCCGCCAAAACGGCGCGGATCGAAGCCGCCAAACCAGGGCGCGTTGCCCTTGGCAAAGGCGTCGCGCAAGGCGGCCAGTTCGTCTGCGGCGGGCGGAATGTCGGCTGCGGGCGGCGTGCCGGCGTTGAACCAGCTCAGCGGCGAGCTGGTGAACCAGGTGGCGAGTGTCGGCTGGCACTGTCGCGCGTAAACCAGGCTGCCCCAGTCAAACGAGCACAGGATGGCGCGGTCGAGAAAATCCGCCTGTTTGATGACGGCAAGCGTCGCGTCCACCAGATCGAGCCACGGCCGGGATGCCGCGGTCAGCAGCGGCGTCTTGATTTCGACCACCAGACAAAACGTGTCCGACTGCGCCCGGACCAGTGCGATGACGTCGGCCAGGCGCGGAATGCGCTGGTCCGGCATCGGCGTGATGCGCGGATAGCGGTGCGCGTAGGCGCTGCCCGGCCGGGGCGTGCCGATGTCGAAGGCTTGCAGTTGCGCCAGCGTTGAATCGGCCAGCGTGAGGGCATGCTCCTTGTCGATCCACTGGCCGTCGGCGGCGCGGCAATAGCCGGGGTTGAGCTTGTCGTCATGGTGCACGACCACTTCGCCGTCACGCGTCAAATGGACGTCCAATTCGGCACCGGCGGCGCCGAGGACGATGGCGTTGGCAAACGCGGCCAGGGTGTTTTCCACGCGCAGGCCGCTGCCGCCGCGATGTGCGATGTATTGCATGGCGTGTCTCCGAAGGGGATGACCAATCTATGTCCTGGGCACGTAGGCGCCGGCAAAGCCGCGCATCGGGTCGCCGTAGATGTCGACCAGCTGGTGCGCCGGTGCCCACAATTGCATGAACGCCTCCACCTGCGCGGGGCTGCCGACCAGACAGCCGATCTTGACGCGTCCGTCGCGGGCCTTGACGGCCGAGATGCAGCAACAGTCCTCGTGCGCGGCGACGATGGGCAATTCGGCAATGTGCCGGCCGCGCAGATCGACCGCTTCCATGCCGTTGCCCAGCGCCAGTCGCGGCGCCCGGTGGATGGCGGCGAAGCCGGTTTCGATGTCGCGCCGAAGCGCCGCGGGCGGGCGTTTTTCGAACGCGGCACGGGCGGCGATGTGCCAGTCGAGCAGGGCGGCCGGATCGACGCCGGGGCACAGGCCCCGATAGGCCGCGCCCAGGCAATGGTCGGCGGCCGCGATCATGCGCAGCTGCGGCGTGACGGTCATGCCGCCGGGTTGCAGGCGGGCGATGACGGCGATGGTCTGGCCCAGACTGGATGCCGGCCAGTACTCGTCTGGCGGGCGGCCGTAGCCGGGATCGCCGGGATGGTGATGATCGATGCGGCGCGTGCCGGGAACCGCGTCACCGACACATTCGACCAGATACACGGTCGCGCCCGCAGCCAGCGCTTCCCCGGCCGCCACGGGCAATGGCGCGCGATAGGCGTTGGCCGGATGGACCCGCTTGCCGTCGACGCGGGCGTGGGTAAAAGCATGGCTGCCGTCGGCCAGCAGGCGTTCGATGGCGCGCATTTCGGGATCGGCGGCGCCAAGGACGAAAAAGGCGCCCGGTGGCGATTGGGACGCCATGGGGGGAACGGCATTCATTGCAAGGTCGCGCAGGGGTCTTTGTCCATGATGCACCCTGCGCGACGGAGGTGGCGGACCGGAGCCGGTCAGTGTCCGGTCGGTGCGCCCTGCAGCGCCTTGGCCGCCTTGGCAGCGTCCTTGTGCACGGTCTCGAGTCGGGTGGCCTTGAGTCCGGCGCGGGCGTCGGCAAGCGCCTTTTTCAGCTGGCCGTGCAGCACCGGCTCGGCGGCCGAATCGGGCAGGGCGCCGTTGCCCTGGCCCTTGCAGGGATCGCCGGCAGCGGCATTGAACCCGCGCCCCGCGGCGCCGACCAGACAATTGACGACATGGTGCAGATGCCTGTGCGCCATGTCCACGGATGTCGCGCCCTGCGCCATCAAGGCGTGCACGTGGGCGGTGGCGACTTCCTTGTTGGCGGATGATGGCGATTGCGCCATGGCCACGCAGGCCAGCGTGCCGCCCAGGACGCCGAAGATGGCGCTTGCAAGCCGTTTGTTCATGACAATCTCCCTCCAAGTGACGTGTCAGGAGTTTTCCAGCCTACGCGGCCAGGATTGCGGGCGACACCCGCGAGGCAATGCCGTTCAGATGAGGTTTACGCATGGTTGGAAAAACAACAAGATGGAGGCCATTTCATGGTTGCCCGATGTTTGCCGCGCAGGTATCATTCACCTTCTGGTTGTCCTAGAAACAGGGCGATGGGCGCTTTTGCCACTGATTGGCGCAAGCGCCGCGAGAACTTTCTTTTGCGAGAAAGCCTCCTGTGGAGGCTTTTTTGTTGGACGTACGACAGCGGCGGCGTGCGAATTCGGCAACATGACCGGTTTGCCCGCCCTTGGCACGGATACGCGCCGCGCGCGCAGTGGATGGGCGTTGCGCCCATTTTTTGTTGGCAATGACGGGACCGCGGAGGTCTTTTGGATACACAGGCACTGGCCCGACGTTTCAACCCCGCCCTGGCCGATCTGGGCCTCGAATGCGCGGGTGTGGAGTGGTTGCCCGCACAGGGGCAGGGCACGTTGCGCGTGTATATCGAAAACCCCGAACGCGAAGTCGGCATCGAGGATTGCGAAGCCGCCAGCCGCGAGCTGTCGACCCTGCTGGATGTCGACGACCCGATCCCTGGCCAGTACGCGCTGGAAGTGTCCTCGCCGGGCCTGGACCGGCCGTTGTTCACGCCGGAGCAATTCGAGCGCTTCGTGGACAACGAAATCAAGTTGACGCTGTCTGCTCCGGTGGACGGTCGGCGCCGTTTTCGCGGACACATTCGCGGCGTGGATGGCCAGCTCATCCGGATGGAACTGGATGATGGCAACCCGTTCGAATTCGAGCATGACGCCGTGGAAAGCGCGCGCATCGTGCCCGATTGGGTGGCTCTGGGCCTGGCCCCGGCACCCAAACCCAATGCCGGCAAAAGTGGCGGGCGGAAGCGCCGCAAAAAGACGGATTGAAACTGACAACGGGCGCGACCTGCCCGCGGAGACGTGACGATGAGCAAAGAATTGTTGCTGGTGGCCGATGCGGTGGCACACGAAAAAGACGTGCCGCTGGACACCATCTTCGAAGCCCTTGAAGCGGCGCTGGCGTCGGCGGCCAAGAAACGTTGGCCGGAAGAAGACGCCGACGTGCGCGTGGCGATCGACCGCGAGACCGGCGACTACGAAACGTTCCGGCGCTGGGAGATCGTGGCCGACGACGTCGAAATGGAATCGCCCTATCGCCAGATCCGCCTGATGGACGCCGTCGACGAGCGCGAAGGCGCGCAGGTCGGCGAGTACATCGAGGAGCAGGTCGAAAACGCCAAGTTCGGACGCATCGCCGCGCAGGCCGCCAAGCAGGTCATCGTGCAGCGCGTGCGCGAAGCCGAGCGCATGCAGGTGGTCGAGGCCTATCAGGATCGCGTCGGCGAACTTCTGACCGGCATCGTCAAGCGCGTCGAGCGCGGCAACGTTTATCTGGATCTGGGCGCCAACGCCGAGGCCTTCGTGCCGCGCGACAGGGCCATCGCACGTGAGCCGGTGCGCGTGGGCGACCGCTTGCGCGGCTATCTGTACGAAGTGCGTTCGGAAGTGCGCGGGCCGCAGCTGTTCGTGTCGCGCACCGATCCGCGTTTCATGATCGAACTGTTCAACCTGGAAGTGCCCGAAGTGGGCCAGGGCCTGGTCGAGATCAAGGATTGCGCCCGCGATCCGGGTGATCGCGCCAAGATCGCCGTGGTCGCGCACGATTCGCGCACCGATCCCATCGGCGCCTGCATCGGCATGCGCGGTTCGCGCGTGCAGGCGGTGTCCAACGAGCTCAACGGCGAGCGCGTGGACATCATCCTGTGGGACGAAAACCCCGCGCAGTTCGTCATCAACGCCATGGCGCCGGCCGAAGTGCAGTCCATCATCATGGACGAAGACAAGCATTCCATGGACGTCGCGGTAGCCGAGGACAAACTGTCCCAGGCCATCGGCCGCGGCGGCCAGAACGTGCGCCTGGCCAGCAAGCTGACTGGCTGGCAGCTCAACGTGATGACGCAGGAAGCCGTCGCCGCCAAGAGCGAGGCCGAACAGCAGGCCGCGCTGGAGCTGTTCATGGACAAGCTGGAAGTCGATCAGGAAATCGCCGGCATCCTGGTGCAGGAAGGTTTTTCCAGCATCGAGGAAATCGCCTACGTGCCGACGGCGGAACTGCTGTCGGTGGAAGGCTTTGACGAAGGCATCGTCGAGGAACTGCGTTCGCGTGCGCGCGATTCGCTGCTGACCGAGGCGCTGGCCGTCGAGGAAGTCGTGGACGATCATCAGCCGGCCGAAGACCTGCTGGCACTGGACGGCATGGACGAGGAGCTGGCCTACACGCTGGCCGCGCGTGGCGTCGTCACTGCCGACGACCTTGGCGAACTGGCCGTCGACGACATCATCGATATCGAAGGCATGGACGAAGAACGGGCTGCCGCCCTCATCATGGCTGCGCGTGCGCCGATGATCGAGCGCCTGGAGCAGGGTGGCTGACGTTCAAGGCCACGTCCTGGATGGGCGTGCCGGGAAGGTGTGATTCCTTCCACCATGGATGGCCTCCCCGACCGGCTTGAGCCGGTACGGAGCCAGAACGCACAGACGCGGAGAATAAGAGAACCATGTCAGAAGTCACCATCAAGCAATTGGCCGAGCTCCTGGGCACGCCAGCCGACAAGCTGCTGGCGCAGCTTGGCGAAGCGGGCATGCAGTTCTCCAATCCCGATCAAGTGGTCAGCAACGACGAAAAGTCGAAGCTGCTCGCGCATTTGCGCAGCAATCACGGCAAGAGTGCCGCGGCCGAGACGGGCAAGACCGCCACCCCGCACAAGATCACCCTGCGCCGCCGTCAGGTGAGTGAATTGAAAGTGTCGACCGCCAGTGGTCGGGGCCGTGGCAGTACCTCCAAGACCGTCAACGTTGAAGTGCGCTCCAAGCGCACGTATGTCAAACGTGCCGCGCTTGCCGATGACGCCACGGCTGCCAGCGAGCGCGAGGAAGCGCGGCGCAAATTGCAGGAATCGCAGGAGCGGACCGCGCGCGAGGAAGCCGAGCGCCTGGAACATGAACAGCGGCGCGCGCAGCAGGCGGCGGCCAAGTCGGAAACGGCGGTGCCGGATGCGGTCGCCGACGCGACCGAAGCGGTATCCGAGCCGGTGGCCGAAGTGGCGCCTGTCGAGACGGACAAGGTTGCCCCGGAACCGGAAGCCGAACCCGTGGCCGAGGAGCCGGTGATCGTGGAGCCCGAGGCGATGGTCGAGTCGGAGCCGGAGACGGCTGGCGTTGCCGCCACGGCCGAGGCGGACGCCGAGCCTGTGGCCGAGCCGGTTTCCGAACCGGAAGCCGCGGTGTCGACGGACGGTGAAAAGACTTCGAAGGCGTCGAAGACGGCCCCTTCCGCCAAGACCGGGGACGTCGACAAGGATGCGTGGAAGACGCCGGTCATGCCGCAGGTCTACGAGCGCCACAAGCGCAAGCCGAAACCGGCCGTGGTCAAGCCGGCCGCCAAGCCGGCGGCAAAGAAACCCGAGCCGGCCAAGCCGGCAGCGGCGGCCAAGACCGACGCGTCGCCGTCGCGTGGCAGCCGACGCGGTGACCATGGTCGTGACCGGGACGACAGCGAGCGCAACGGACGTCGCGTCGGCGCCGGCAAGTTGCATTTGAGCGAAGGCGAGCGCGCGCGGCGTTCCAGCGGCGGTCGCCGCAGGCGTGGCGCCGATGCGGGGTCGTCCGCCGTCGGCACGGGCACGCATGGCTTCTCCAAGCCGACCGCACCGGTCGTGCGCGAAGTGGCCGTGGGTGATGCCAACATCGTCAGCGATCTGGCCCAGAAGATGGCCGTCAAGGGCGCCGAGGTGGTCAAGGCGTTGTTCAAGATGGGCGTCATGGCGACCATCAACCAGACGGTCGACCATGACACCGCCGTGCTGGTGGTCGAGGAACTGGGCCACAAGGTGGTCGAGGCCGAAGACAAGGGCGCCGAGGCGACCTTGCTCGAGCGCACCGCGACCGTGGAGGATGCCGGCGAGAAGCTGCCGCGTCCGCCGGTGGTGACCATCATGGGCCATGTCGACCATGGCAAGACGTCGCTGCTGGACCACATCCGTCGCACCAAGGTGGCGTCGGGCGAGGCCGGCGGCATCACGCAGCACATCGGTGCCTACCACGTGACCACGCCGAAGGGCGTCATCACGTTCCTGGACACCCCCGGGCACGCCGCGTTCACTTCGATGCGCGCGCGCGGTGCCCATTCGACCGACATCGTGGTGCTGGTGGTGGCGGCCGACGACGGCGTCAAGCCGCAGACCGTCGAGGCGATCACGCTGGCGCACGACGCCAAGGTGCCGCTGATTGTCGCCATCAACAAGATCGACAAGTCCGGCGCCAACATCGACAACGTCAAGCAGGGTCTGGCCGGCCACGAAGTGGTGCCGGAAGACTGGGGTGGTGACACGGCGTTCGTGCCGCTGTCGGCCAAGACCGGCCAGGGCATTGACGATTTGCTCGACGCCATCAGCCTGCAGGCCGAAGTGATGGAGCTGGCGGCCGTGATCGACGGTCCGGCCAGCGGCACGGTGATCGAGTCGCGGCTGGATCGCGGCCGCGGCCCGGTGGCCACGGTGCTGGTGCAGAACGGTACCTTGAAGAAGGGCGATTTCGTGGTGTGTGGCGTCGAATACGGCCGCATGCGCGCGCTCGTCGACGAAAACGGCAAGCGTACCGACAGTGCCGGCCCGTCCATTCCGGTGCAGGTGCTGGGCTTGTCCGGCGTGCCCAATGCCGGTGACGATTTCGTGGTCGTGGCCGACGAGAAGCTGGCCAAGCAGGTGGCCGAGGAGCGCGCCCAGCGGCGTCGCGAGACGCGTCTGGTCGGCAAGGCCAACCGTCTGGAAGACATCATCGCGCAGATGGGCAAGGGCGATCAGCAGCAGGTGCTGAACATCCTGGTCAAGGCCGACGTGCAAGGTTCGGCCGAGGCGTTGCGCGAGTCGCTCAGCGCGATCGGCAACGAGAACGTCAAGGTCAACGTCGTGGCTTCCGGCGTCGGCGGCATCACCGAGTCCGATGCCACGCTGGCCGCCGCCTCCAAGGCACTGCTGATCGGCTTCAACGTGCGTGCCGATGCTTCGGCGCGCAAGGTGGTCGAAACCAGCAACGTCGACATGCGCTACTTCTCGATCATCTATGACGTGATCGATCAGGTGACGCAGGCTGCGACCGGTTTGCTGGGCGTGGAAATCCGCGAGGAAATCATCGGCACGGCCGAGGTGCTGCAGGTGTTCCGCAGCTCCAAGCTGGGTGCGGTGGCCGGCTCCATGGTGGCCGAGGGCGTGATGCGCCACAACAAGCCGATCCGCGTTTTGCGCGACAACACCGTCATCTTCGAAGGCGAGTTGCAGTCGCTGCGCCGGCACAAGGACAACGTCGAGGAAGTGCATGCCGGCACCGAGTGCGGCATTGCCGTCAAGGAATACAACGACGTGCAGCCGGGTGACCAGATCGAGTGCTTCGAGCGCATCGAAGTGGCGAGGACGCTGTAAGCCATGCCGTCGCGCGATTTCAAACGCATCGACCGCATCAACGCGCAAATGCGCCGCGAGCTGGGTCAGATCGTGCACCAGGCGGTGCGCGATGAAGGCCTGCCGCTGGTCAGTGTGTGCGACGTCGAGACCACCAAGGATCTCGACGTCGCCACGGTGTGGGTGACCACGCTGGATCCGGCGGCTGCCACCGAGGCGGTCAAGGCATTGCGTGAAATGGCGCCCGAGCTGCGTTACGAGCTGGCGCACGCCATGCGCCTGCGTCGCGTGCCCGAGTTGCGCTTCAAGTACGACGATTCCATCGACAAGGGCGAACGCATTGATTCGCTGCTGCGCGATGAATGAGAACCGCGGGCAGGCGTGAGGCCTGGCCGCTCTGCCGGGTTGGTCGGCAAGGAACCATGCGGTCTGCGCGGCGGTGCCTGGAATGTTTCCGGCCTTGCGGTTTTGCCTGTGCTGGCAGGCCATTCGTGCCAGTGACCTGTTTCGGACGCCATCATGCGCAAGCAGCAATTTCGTCGACCCAAACGTCCCGTCCACGGCATCCTGTTGCTGGACAAGCCGTTGGGCATGAGCTCCAACCAGGCGTTGCAGGCCTGCCGCCGGTTGTTGCAAGCCGACAAAGCCGGGCATACCGGCAGTCTCGATCCGCTGGCCACCGGCCTGTTGCCGCTGTGTTTCGGTGAAGCCACCAAAATTGCGGGCTTGTTGCTGGGCTCGCGCAAGGCGTATCTGGCGCGGTGCCAGTTGGGTGTCACCACGGCCACCCATGATGCCGAAGGCGAGGTGGTTCGCACGTGCCCGGTGCCAGCCTTGGACGAGACGCAAATCCGCGCGGCGCTGGATGGCTTTGTCGGCCGCATCCGGCAGGTGCCGCCGGCCTACAGTGCGCTCAAGCGCGACGGTGTGCCCATGTACGTGCGGGCGCGGCGGGGTGAGGCGGTCGAGCTGGCCGCGCGTGAGGTCGACATCCATGCCATCGAATATCTCGGCCGCGAAGGTGATTGCCTGCAATTGCGCATCACCTGCGGTTCAGGGACGTACATTCGTGCGTTGGCCCGCGATCTGGGAGAAAAACTCGGCTGCGGCGCCCATTTGACCGCGTTGCGGCGCTTGTGGGTCGATCCATTCCATGAACCGGCCATGCTGACGTTGCCGCAGCTGCAGGCGCGGGCCACCACGCCTTCCGCATTGGATGGGCTGTTGCTGCCGGTCGATGCCGGCCTGGCCGCCATGCCTGCCGTGCATCTGGATGCGGACGGCAGTCTGGCGCTGACGCAAGGGCGCAGCGTGGTGCCCGCAAAGGCGCCACCAGTGGGTCAGTGCCGCGCCTATGCCGACGATGGGCGCTTGCTGGCATTGGCCGAACAACGTGCCGATGGCCGGCTGCATGTCGTGCGTGGTTTCAACTTGCCGGCACCTCAAGGCGCCGCATCGGCCTGATTGGCTTGTTGTTGCGGCCGCGTGCCCGCTACAATAATGCCCCTCCAGTGTGTTGTATTGGTTTCACGGGGTTTGCGCAGGTCCATCCACGGGTGAATCCGCGCAAGCCTCGTGCGTATTGTTTTCTGAGGAATCGAAGCATGTCCCTGACGGTTGAACAGACCAGCAAAATCATCGCCGAGTACGGCCACGCCCCCAACGATACCGGTTCGCCGGAAGTCCAGGTGGCGCTGCTGACGGCTCGTATTGTCCACCTGACCGAGCATTTCAAGAGCCACAAGCAGGATCATCATTCCCGTCGCGGTCTGCTGAAGCTGGTCAACCAGCGCAAGCGCCTGCTGGGTTATCTGAAACAGAATGACAGCACCCGTTACCAGACGTTGATTGAACGCCTCGGCCTGCGTCGCTGATAGTCCACGTCGAGGAGAATTCAAAGATGGCGAAAGTAACCAAGTCGTTCCAGTACGGCAAACATACGGTCACACTGGAGACGGGCGAAATCGCCCGCCAGGCATCGGGCGCCGTGATGGTGTCGATGGGCGCGACCACTGTGCTGGTGGCTGCGGTGGCCGCGGCTACCGCGCGTCCAGGGCAGGATTTTTTCCCGCTGACCGTCGACTATGTCGAAAAGTTTTATTCCGCCGGCCGCATTCCCGGCGGTTTCTTCAAGCGTGAAGGCCGTCCGACCGAAAAGGAAACGCTGACCGCACGCCTGATCGATCGTCCGATCCGCCCGCTGTTTCCGAAGGCGTTCAAGAACGAAGTGCAGGTCGTCGCGACCGTCATGTCGCTCGATCCCGAGATCGACGGCGACATCCCGGCGCTGATCGGCGCCTCCGCCGCGTTGACGCTGGCCGGCATCCCGTTCAAGGGCCCGGTCGCCGCCGCCCGCGTGGGTTACGCCAATGGCGAATACCTGCTCAACCCGACCACTTCCGAGCTGGAAACCTCCGATCTGGAGCTGGTCGTGGCCGGTACCGGCAAAGCCGTGCTGATGGTCGAGTCCGAAGCCAAGCTGCTGTCCGAGGACGTCATGCTGGGCGCCGTGACGTTCGGTCACCGCGAAATGCAGGTGGCCATCAATGCCATCAACGAGCTGGCTGCCGAAGCCGGCCGTCACGATTTCCATTGGGACGCTCCGGCGGTCGACACGGCACTGGAAAGCGCCGTCAAGAACGCCGTCGGCAACCGTCTGGCCGAAGCTTTCCAGATCAAGGACAAGCTGGAGCGGCGTGATGCGCTGAAGGCGCTGGAAGCCGACGTCAAGGCCTCCCTGGCGGCCGACATCGAAGCCAATGGCTGGACTGACCAGGCCATCGACGGTGTGTTCGGCGAGATCGAATACCACACGCTGCGCAACGGCGTACTGGCCACCAAGCAGCGCATCGATGGACGCGGCCTTGAGGACGTGCGTCCGATCAGCGTGCGTACCGGCGTGCTGTCGCGTGCCCACGGCTCGGCGCTGTTCACGCGTGGCGAGACGCAGGCGCTGGTTTCCGTCACGCTGGGTACCAAGCGTGATGCGCAGATCATCGATGCGCCAGTTGGCGAGTCGAAAGACCCGTTCCTGTTCCATTACAACTTCCCGCCGTATTCCGTCGGCGAGACCGGTCGCATCGGCAGCCCGAAGCGCCGCGAGATCGGCCACGGCCGTTTGGCCAAGCGTGGCGTGTCGGCGGTCAAGCCGAGCATGGACAGCTTCCCGTACGTGGTGCGTGTGGTGTCGGAAATCACCGAGTCCAATGGTTCTTCGTCGATGGCTTCCGTGTGTGGTTCATCGTTGGCCATGATGGACGCCGGCGTGCCGCTGACTGCCCCGGTGGCCGGCATTGCCATGGGCCTGGTCAAGGAAGGCGACGACTACGTCGTGCTGACCGACATCTTGGGTGACGAAGATCATCTGGGCGACATGGACTTCAAGGTCGCCGGTACCTCCGAAGGCGTGTCCGCGCTGCAGATGGACATCAAGATCGACGGCATCACCGAAGAAATCATGAAGACGGCGCTGGCGCAGGCCAAGCGCGGTCGTCTGCACATCCTCGGTGAAATGGGCAAGGTGATCGACCAGCCGCGTGCCGAGATGAGCGAATTCGCGCCGCGTCTGCTGACCATCAAGATCCACCCGGACAAGATCCGCGAAGTGATCGGCAAGGGTGGCGCAACCATCCGTTCGATCACCGAGGAAACCGGGACCACCATCGACATCAACGACGACGGCACCGTGGTGATCGCCTCGGTCAACCGCGAGGCCGCGGACGCCGCCAAGCACCGCATCGAGCAGATCGTGGCCGACGTCGAGCCGGGCCGCATCTACGAAGGCAAGGTCGTCAAGCTGATGGATTTCGGCGCGTTCGTCACCATCCTGCCGGGCAAGGACGGCCTGGTGCACGTCTCGCAGATTTCCAACGAGCGCGTCGAGAAGGTGTCCGACAAGCTGCACGAAGGCGACATCGTCAAGGTCAAGGTGCT
>DASVGR010000130.1:0-10484 GCA_036379395.1 Rhodanobacteraceae bacterium
GGGCGCGATGGGAATGGGCAAGACAATTGGCGGGATCATTGAATGACTGGGCAAACCATGACAACACAGGACGCGGCCGTCTCGGCCATCGACGCTTATCTGGCGCAGCACGAAACCAAATCCCTGCTGCGTTTTTTGACCTGCGGCAGCGTGGATGACGGCAAGAGCACTCTGCTGGGCCGGTTGCTGTACGACACCAAGCTGCTGTTCGACGATCAGCTGGCCACGCTCAAGGGCGACAGCCAGCGCCACGGCACGCAGAACGGCGAGCTGGATTTCGCGTTGCTGGTCGATGGCTTGTCGGCCGAGCGCGAGCAGGGCATCACCATTGATGTCGCCTACCGCTTTTTTGCCACCGACAAGCGCAAGTTCATCGTCGCCGACACGCCGGGGCACGAGCAATACACGCGCAACATGGCCACCGGCGCGTCCACGGCGGATCTGGCCGTGGTGCTGGTCGATGCGCGCAAGGGCCTGCTGACGCAAACGCGTCGCCACACCTGGATTTGCAGCCTGTTGGGCATTCGCCACGTGCTGCTGGCCGTCAACAAGATGGACCTGGTCGATTACGACGAGGCTGCGTTCCGCGCCATCGAGGCCGATTACCGCCAGCTCGCCACGCAGCTGGGCGTGCCGGAAGTGACCGCCATCCCGCTGTCGGCGCTCAAGGGCGACAACATTTCCAGCCGTTCATCGGCTATGCCTTGGTACACCGGACCGAGCCTGCTTGAGCATCTGGAAAACGTCGAGGTCGAACGGACGGAAAGCCGTCTGGGCTTCCGTTTGGCGGTGCAGTGGGTGTGCCGCCCCGATTCCAGTTTTCGTGGTTACGCGGGGCAGGTCGCGGCCGGTTCCATCAAGCCGGGCGACGAAGTGGTGGTGCTGCCGGGCGGCGCGCGCTCGCACGTGGCGCGCATCGTCACAGCCGATGGCGATCGGAATGCCGCGCATGCCGGCCAGGCCGTCACGCTGACCTTGACCGACGAGATCGACATCAGCCGCGGCGACGTCATCGCCGCCACGGCGCAACCGCCGCAGGTGGCCGACCAGTTCGCCGCGCACTTGCTGTGGATGGACACCACCGCGCTGCTGCCGGGGCGTCCGTACTGGATGAAGATCGGTTCGCGCACGGTCACCGCGCAGGTTACCGAGGTCAAGCACAAGGTCGACGTCAACACGCAGAAAGAGCTGGCGGCCAAGCGCCTGGAATTGAACGAGGTGGGCTATTGCAACATCAGCCTCGACCGCGCCATCGCGTTTGAAAACTATGCCGATTGCCACGACCTGGGCGCGTTCATCCTGATCGACCGCCAGACCAACGCGACGGTCGGCGCTGGCACGCTCGATTTTGCCTTGCGTCGCGCCGACAACATCCATTGGCAGCACATGGATGTGGACCGCGCCGCGCGGGCGCGCATCAAGGGCCAGAGCCCGGCCTGCCTGTGGTTTACCGGGTTGTCCGGCTCGGGCAAGTCGACCGTGGCCAACCTGGTCGAAAAGCGCCTGCACGCGATGGGCTACCACACCTATTTGCTCGACGGCGACAACGTGCGCCATGGCCTGAACCGCGACCTGGGCTTCACGCCGGAAGACCGCGTCGAAAACATCCGCCGCGTGGCCGAGGTGGCCAAGCTGATGACCAATGCCGGCTTGATCGTGCTGGTCAGCTTCATCAGCCCGTACCGCAGCGAGCGGCGCATGGCCCGGCAGTTGTTCGAGCCGGGCGAGTTTTACGAGGTGTTCGTGGACACGCCGCTGGAAGTGTGCGAGGCGCGCGACGTGAAGGGTTTGTACGCCAAGGCGCGTGCCGGCGAGATCGCCAATTTCACCGGCATCGGTTCGCCCTACGAGGCACCCGAGGCACCCGAGCTGCACCTCGAAACCGTGGACGCCTCAGCCGATGCGCTGGCTCAGCGTGTGGTCGAGAGTCTGCTGGGCTGAGGGTGGCCATCACGTTCGTCGCAAGGCCCTTGGCAAGATGTGTGGACGGGTACCGGCTCAACCTGTCGCCTGCAGGCAGGCTCCTACAAGCTGTCGTAGGAGCGCGCCTGCGCGCGATGGCGCGATGTGCGGACGGGTACCGGCTCCATCCATCGCCTGCAGGCAGGCTCCTACGGAAGGTCGGGTGGTGGGAACGCGTGCAATCGAAGGGGCACTGGGGCATGTGCCCGGTTAGGATGAGATCATGGAACCTGTGACCTTCGCGCAACTGGGATGGCACGCTTGGCTCACCATCGGCGTGGTGCTGGCGATGTTCGGTTGCCTGCTGTGGGAGCGGCTGTCGCCGGCGTTGGCGCTTTTGAGTGCGGTCGCCGTGCTGCTGATCGGCGGCGTGCTGAGTCCGCATGACGCCATGGCCGGTTTTTCCAACACGGCCGTGTTGACGGTGGTGGCGTTGTACGTCGTGGTCGGTGCCCTGCGTTCGACCGGCGCCATCCGCTGGGTGGCGTCGTGGGTGCTGGGGCGGCCGAGCCACGGCACGTTCGTGGCACAGGTGCGGCTGGTCGGCGTTTCGTCCATGCTCAGCGCGTTCATCAACAACACGCCGGTCGTGGCCATGCTCACGGCCGCGGTCGAAGACTGGAGCCGGCGCTCGAAGGTGTCGGTGTCCAAGCTGCTCATTCCGCTGAGCTTTGCCACCATTCTGGGCGGCATGTGCACGCTCATCGGCACCAGCACCAACCTCATCGTGCTGGGCCTGATGAAGCAGCATCCCGGCCTGCCCACGCTGCACATGTTCGACCCGGCGTGGGTCGGCGTGCCGGCGGCGGTTGTCGGCCTGATCTACCTTTTGACGATTGGCCGCTGGCTGCTGCCGGACCGGCGCACGGCGCTGGACCAGGCGCGCGAGACGCGTGAATACGTGCTGGAAATGCGCGTCAGCCCGGATGGCAAGCTGGTCGAGCGACGCCTGAAGGATGCCGGCTTGCGCGCGTTGTCCGGCGCGTTTCTGGTCGAAATCCAGCGCGACGGGCTGGTGTTGCCGGCGGTCACGCCCGACCGCATGCTGCGCGCCGGTGACCGTCTGGTGTTCGTCGGCACGGCCGAGGGCTTGCAGGAGCTGCGCCAGAAACCCGGCCTGGAACACGCCGAAGACCAGGTTTTCAGCGTCGAACGCGAGGGCGACCGGCATTTTGTCGAGGCGGTGCTGTCGCGCCTGTCGCCGGTGGTGGGCAAGACGCTCAAGGCCACGCATTTTCGCGACCGTTACGGCGCGGCCGTGGTCGCCGTCAACCGGCGCGGGCGGCAGTTGTCGCGCAAGCCCGGCGACATCGTGTTGCAGGCCGGCGACACGTTGCTGCTGGAAACCACGTCGGATTTCACGCGCAATTACAGCCAGTCGCGCGAGTTCGCCATGGTCAACCTCGTCGACGATGCGCCGTCGATCAATCCGCGCAAGGCGATGTTGTCGCTTGGCATCCTGGGGGCTTTCATTGTCGCCAACGCCCTGTTTCACGTGGATATTTTCGTGTCGGCGCTGGTGGCGATGCTGGCCGTGCTGGCGACCGGCTGCATCAACCCCGTCCAAGCCAAGGCGTCGGTCGACGTTCCGCTGTATGTCGCCATCGCCTGCTCGCTGGCCATCGGCCTGGCGCTGTCGCAGACCGGCGTGGCCAGCGCGGTGGCCACCGTGCTGCTCAAGCTGGGCGGCGGGCACGCGTTCTGGACGCTGGCGCTGGTGTACGTGTTGACGGTGCTGTTCACCGAAGTGCTGACCAACAACGCGGCCGCCGTGCTGGCGTTTCCCATTGGTCTGGCGGCGGCACAGCAGTTGGGCGTCAGCCCGATGCCGTTCATCATCACCGTCATGATCGGCGCCTCGGCCAGCTTCATCACGCCGATCGGCTACCAGACCAACATGATGGTCTACGGTCCCGGCGGCTACCGTTTTCTCGACTTCACGCGCGTCGGCACGCCGCTGGCGATTCTGGTCGGCATCGTGGTGATGCTGGTGGTGCCGCAGGTGTGGCCGTTCTGACGGCGTCGAAGTAGGAGCGCGCCTGCGCGCGATAGCCGGATGCTGTCATGAGGCAAGACCTTTTCGCCCGCAGGCGGGCTCCCACAAAGGCAAGGCTCGAACCTCAAGGTCCACCTGTGGGAGCGCGCCCGCGCGCGATGGCCGGATGCTGGTTTGTGGCAAGATCTTTTCCCCGCAGGCGGGCTCCCGCAAATGCGACGGGTATGACGCGCCGGCACTGGCGGCATGCGTAAAATGGGCTACTTGTGATTGTGGGGAGCCCCATGCCAACTGTGGATGATGCGCGTCTTGCCGTGATCGGCCTGGGCTATGTCGGCCTGCCGCTGGCCGTGGCGTTCGGGCACGGGCTCGATGTGGTGGGTTTTGACGTCGACGCCGCGCGCATCGGGCAGTTGCGCGAGGGGCGCGACCGCACCGGCGAAACCGATGCATCGGAACTGGCTGCGGCGACTCGCCTGCGCTTTGCCGACACCCTCGACGCGCTGCGTGATCGCAACGTCTACATCATCACCGTGCCGACCCCGATCGACGAGCACAAACGCCCGGATTTTTCACCCCTGATCGCGGCCAGCCGCACGGTTGGCGGCGTGCTCAGGGCCGGCGACGTGGTGATTTACGAATCGACCGTGTATCCGGGCGCTACCGAAGAAGTGTGCGTGCCGGAGCTGGAGCGCGCCTCCGGGCTGCAGTTCAACGCCGATTTCACGGTCGGCTACTGTCCCGAGCGCATCAACCCCGGCGACAGGCAGCATCGGCTGGCGTCCATTCCGCGCATCACGTCCGGCTCCACGCCGGCCACGGCCGATTTCGTCGACGCGCTGTACAACCGCATCATCACGGCCGGCACGCACAAGGCGCCGTCGATCAAGGTGGCCGAGGCCGCCAAGGTGATCGAAAACACGCAGCGCGACGCCAACATCGCGTTGATGAACGAGTTCGCGCTGATCTTCCACCGCCTCGGCATCGACACCACCGACGTGCTCGAAGCGGCCGGTACCAAGTGGAATTTTCTGCCGTTCAAGCCGGGCCTGGTCGGCGGACATTGCATCGGCGTGGACCCTTACTACCTCATCCAGAAAGCGCAGGTGATGGGGTATTTTCCGGACATTCTGCTGGCCTGCCGGCGCATCAATGACGCCATGGGCGCGCACGTGGCCAGCGAGGTGATCAAGCTGATGATCGCCAAGGGGCACGTGGTCAAGGACAGCCGCGTGCTGGTGCTCGGCTTCACGTTCAAGGAAAACTGCCCGGACATCCGCAACACGCGCGTGATGGATCTGGTCGGGGAATTGCGCGGCTTCGGCGTCAACGTCGACATTTTCGATCCGTGGGCCGACGCGGCCGAAGCCAGGCGCGCCTACGGCGTTGATCTGCTGCCCGAATGGCCCGCCGATGGCGCTTACGCAGGCGTTGTCATTGCCGTCGCGCACGACCAGTTCAAGCAGGCCGGCGGCGAGCGGCTGCGAGCCTTGGGTGGCGCGCAATCGGTACTCTATGACATCAAGGGCATCCTGCCTCGCGAGGCCGTTGACGGCCGCCTGTGACCGATCCGTCCTGGATCGTTCATTCGGGGAGGCGCGCCCGCGCGTGATGGCCGGATGCTGATTCAGGGACAGACTCCTGCAAGCTGTGGGAAATCGTGTGGATCGGGTCAGTTAGTGGGTGCGGCCAAGGCTTTTTGCAGCGATTCCAGCTGCGGCGCGTAGCGCTCCAGCATGGCAGCCATGTCCAGCGTTGCCGCATTGTGTGGCGCTGGCAGCGCGACGGAGTCCAGGCCGACGTGACGCAGGATCGCCTCGACGACTTCGGCGCCATCCGTGTACGCCACGTCCACCATCGCGGCGGGAAACGCCGTGCGCCAATGCCGCGTGACGCGCGCATGGCGGGCGTACCACGGTGCCAGTGTCACCGGCGTGTGGCCGGTGGTGGCGGCATCCGACGGAAACGTGGCCAGCTGCGCGAAGCAGGCGGCCAGCGGCGCGCGCGTCACATGCACGATTTTGGCCTGCGGCAGGGCGGCGCGGATCAGCGGCACCAGCAGCACATTGCCGGGATGGGCGTCGATGAAGCAGCGCTGGCCGTGGGCGCGCCATTGCGCCTGTTGCAGATAACGTGCGCCGATGGCGGCCAGGTCAAGCTCGTCGGCGTGCGCGACGATGGCCCGCAGGCTGCGTGCTCCGTCCGGCACGATGTCGGCGGCCCAATGCAGGTGGTCGCAAAAATCGTCCAGCGCGGCAGCGCCGCCGATGGCCGGGTGGCGCGACAGGCGCGCGGCCACGTCACGGATGCCGGTGTGCGGCAGGCCGACGAGAAAGATCGGCACGACGGCGGGTGCGGATGCGTCGCTGGCCGTGCGCAGTTGTTCGGCGCGCAGGTCGAGCAGGGCGTCGGCCAACGCGGCGGCATCAGATTCGGCCGCCGTGGTCGGCGCGCCCAACAGCGCGTGGCATTGCGTCAGGGCGGCCCAGGCTGCGTCGGTTTGTCTGGCGGCGTCGAGCTGGCGAAAACGCACGTAATGAAAACCGGCCAGCGCCCGCGCGGTGGTCGCGTCGCGCGGATTTTTTCCCAGCCGCGTGATTTGCGCGTCGGCCAGATCCAGCAGATCCGGTGCGCTCAGCGGCCGTGGCAAATCGGTCAGCATGGCGGCGGCGACGGCATGGCCGGGATTGCGTGCAAGGCAATCGGCCAGTGCCCGCGCGGCCTGGTCGTGCGCGCCGGAGCGCGCGAGGATGCGCCCACGCAGGCAATGCGTGTCGGCATCATCGGCACCGGCGCGGCGCGCGCGCTCGATCAACACCTTGGCCGCGTCCACCTCGCCCAGCGCAAGGCGTCGTTCGGCCTGCAGCGTCAGCAACGCGGCCGGCGGCTCGGGCGCGCCGGCCAGAAAGTCCAGACAGCGCCGCGCGGTGAGAATGTCGCCATGCGCGCGCAAACGCTGTTCCAGATCCAGCAGCAACGGCGCGTGCGGCGGCAAATGTTCGCTCACCTTGCCCAGCGCCACGCCGGCGGCGCGCCATGCGCCGGCCTGCTCGCGCAGTTGCGCCAGTTGCAGCCAGGCCGGCAAGTCATCCGGCGTCAGCGTGACCAGGGTTTCCAGGCTGGCGCGCGCGGCATCGCGTTGGCCGGCCTTGAGCTGGTTCAATGCCTGCATGCGCAGGGCGGACGGATCCACCGGCATGTCCGGGGCATCCGACGCCAACGCCCGCTGCAGCGGCGCCAACTGCTCGGCCCACGTTTGCCACTCGCCGTGCGCCTTGGCATGGATCGGCCGGCGCACCTGCAGGTTGCTGGGCGTGGCGATGGCGTCGGGATTGCGCTCGGGATGCAGGCAGGCGTCTTCCATCGGCAGGCCGCAATGGGCCAGCACGCGCGCGATGCCGGCCGCGGGATCGGCCACCAGTTCTTCGTAGGCCACGTCCAGCACGGCGCCGGGCAACGCCTGTCGCCAATGCGTGGCCAGGCGTTCGTATTGCCGATGAAAATGCGCCAGCGCGGCCATGTCGTAGCTGTACGCGCCGGCGTTGCCGAACATGGCCTTGAGGTTGGAAAAGCACACGTCCAGCGGCGGACGCGCGATGTGCACGATTTTCGCCTGCGGCAGCGCGGCGTGGATCAGGCCGGCCAGCTGGAAGTTCATCGGCCACTTGTCGATGTAATAACGCCGGCCCCACGCGCGCCAGCGCGTTTGCGCCAGATAGCGCCGGCCCACTTCGCGCAGGTCGTCGGCGGACAGTTTTTCGACCGCTTCGCGCAGGCTGTCCTCGCCGCGCGGCACGACGTCGGCCACGTGGTGCATCTGCAACAGAAAATCGTGCAGCTCGCCGCACGAGACGATCTGCGAATGGCTGGACAGCATGCGGTCCAGCAGCGTGGTGCCTGAGCGCGGCATGCCGACGATGAAGATCGGCGTGGGGCCGTCGACGGGCGTGCTTGCCGGGCCGGCGACGGATCGGGCGATGAGCGTGTCGGTCAGCACCTGCGTGGCCTGGGCGTCATACGGATTCAACGCGTGCATCAGCGCGTTGCAATGTGCCAGTGCATCCCACGCCGCCGCATTGCGGCCCAGTTGGTGCAGCAGGCGATAACGGGCGTGCTCGAACGCGGCGCGCACGTAGCGCGCATCACGCGTGGCGGGTGCCTCGGGCAAGGCATGCAGTTGCGTGTCCAGACGCGCCAAAAGCTCGGCGGCGTCTTCTCTGGCACACAGGCCGGCCAGCAGCATCGCGGCCGGGCCGTGGTCGGCGCGCAGCGACAGGCAGGTTTCGAACGCGGCGCCGGCGCGTGGCAGGTCGCCGCAAAACTGATGCAGCAGGCCGTACAGATAATACGCGTCGGCATCGCGCGCGCCGCCTTGCACGGCTTGTTCGGCCAGCGCCTTGGCCGGCTTGATCTCGCCCAGCGCGAAGCGCAGGCGCGCGATGTCCAGCCGTTGCGCGGCCGCCGCGGGCAGGGCTTCCAGTTGTGAGGCCAGCGCGCGCGCGGCCACCATTTCGCCATGCGCAAGCAACTGGTTGGCGAGCGCCAGGCGTTGTGCCAACGACGCGCGCAAGGGCTGTCCGCGCAGCAGTTCTTCGCCCGTGGCGCGCCACTGCCCGCGCGCGCGCATCACGCGTGCCAGCGAGGCGTGCGCGCTGGCATCGTCGGGCACGGCGGCAACCAGATGCTCCAGCACGCGCTGGGCTTCTTCAAGACGGTTGGTCTGCAGGTAATGCTGGGCGCGCCGCGCCAGCTCGTCCGGCGCGACGGGAAGGGCTTGATCTTGCATCGGCGCAGGATAACGGCCCGGCCCCGGCCTGCCAACGCGCAAAGCCTTGCCGGACGCGTGTTCAAGGCGCCGGTGATGGCCCGTAAAATGCGTGCAGCTGGGCCGCGACGGCGGGTTCGACCTGCGCCAGCAAGTGCGGATCGGAAAAATGCAGCTCGCTGACCACGGCGAAATACTCGCCGGGGTTGGTCGCGGCGTACGGATCGATGGCGGTTTCAAGGCCGGCATCAAGCGTGGCGTGCAGGCCGTCGTAGGCCTGCTGGAAGGTGTCGACCCAGGTTTCGCGCGACAGGCCTTTCGGCAAAATCGGCAGGCCATCGACGGTGCCGTCGAGCATGTCGAGCTTGTGCGCGATTTCGTGCGCGACGACGTTGTGGCCAGCCCACGGGTTGTCCAGGTTGTCGCGCACGGCCTGCCAGGACAGCACCAGCGGCCCGCGCTGCCAGGCCTCGCCGGCGCGGATCTGGTCGGTTTGCGTGACCACGCCGGTGGCGCGGTCGTGGTGGTCGTGGTGCACGCGAAAATGGTGCGGATACACGATCACGGTTTGCCAATCGCGCAGCGATTTCCAGCCCAGTTCCAGCACCGGAATGCACGCCTGCATGGCGATCAGCAAACGTTCGCGGATGCCCAGTTGCATGTCGACGGGATGGAAGCGTTTTTGCTTGAGAAAGCGCGCCGCGTACAGGCGCAGGCGCATCTGGCGCGGGCGGTCGAGGCGGCGCGCCAGCGGACAATCAGCCAGCGCGGCCTGCCACAGCACCTCGTCGATGGGCGGCGGTGGGCGGCGCGGCGGCAGCCAGTCGATCAGGCGGGCGAGTTTGGCAGTGGCCATGGCACCTACATGGGGGCGGCACGGCCGATTCCAGCCCCGCACCAGCCAACGCCATCGCGCGGGCGCGCTTCCACAAGCAAAGCAGATGCCTCAACAGCTCTTGTAGGAGCCCGCCCGCGGGCGAAAAGATCTTGCCACAAGCCAGCATCAGGCCATCGCGCGCAGGCGCGCTCCTACGGGTGAAGCGGATGTCTCAACAGCTTTTGTGGGAGCCCGCCCGCGGGCGAAAGGGTCTTGCCACAAGCCAGCATCAGGCCATCGCGCGCGGGCGCGCTCCTACAGGCAAAGCGGATGTCTCAACAGCTCTTGTAGGAGCCCGCCCGCGGGCGAAAGGGTCTTGCCACAAGCCGGCATTGAGCCATCGCGCGGCAGATGGTCGGGGTCAACGGCTGCCGGCGGCGGTTTTGGCCGGGCAGGCGTTCACGCTGCGCGGCTTGCACGCGTACGGCAGCTGGTCGGCCGGCTTGCCGGCCAGCGTGCGCGTGATCCAGCGGTTGACGACTTCTTCCAACACGGCCATCGGCAGGCTGCCCTGGCCCAGCACCACGTCGTCAAAATTGGTCAGCGAATACTTGCTGCCGAGTTTGGCCTTGGCCTGCCGGCGCAGCTTGAGGATGGTCTGCTCGCCGATCATGTAGCTGAGCGCCTGGCCCGGCCACACGATATAGCGGTCGACCTCGGTGGCGATGTTCTGGTCGGCCAGCGCGGTGTTGTCCTGCATGTATTTGACCGCTTGCGCGCGCGTCCAGCCGTCTTCGTGGATGCCGGTGTCGACCACCAGGCGCACGGCGCGCCACATCTGGTAGTTCAGGTAGCCGAACTTGGCGTAGGGGTTGTCGTACAGGCCCATCGGCTGGTCGCACAGGGTTTCCGAATACAACGCCCAGCCTTCGCCGAACGCGTTG
>DASVGR010000131.1:0-5770 GCA_036379395.1 Rhodanobacteraceae bacterium
TGCGCGGCGCGTCCCGACACGCGAATGGCATCGGCCAGGATGCCGTGCAAAATGCTCAATTCGCGCTCGTCCGGATTGGCGCGCTGAAAGAACCGGCGCAGACGCAGCATCAGCGTTTCAGTCGAGCGGCCCTTGGAAAAATCCACCGCCGCGAGCATCTCTTCCAGATGCCGGTAGAAGCGTTCCATCTGCTCGGCATCGGCCGGCGCGTCCAGCGGCTCGGGCGGCGCCACTTCGTCATCCGAGAGCATTGTCAAACGCAGTTCGTACGCCATCACCTGCACCGCCTGGGCCAGGTTGAGCGAACTGAAATCGGCCACGCTGGGGATGCGCACCATGGCGTGGCAATGCGACAACTCCTGATTGTCCAGACCGCTGGCCTCGTTGCCGAACATCACCGCCACTTCCTCGCCCCGGGCCATCAGATCGTGCATCTGCGCGGCGGCCTGGCGCGGCGTGAGTTCCGGCAAGGTGATGCCGCGTCGACGTGCCGACAGGCCAAACACGTGATGGCAGCCGGCCAGCGCGTCGACCAGTTCATCATGCACGCGCACGTTTTCCAGCACGCCTGGCGCGCCGACCGCCAGCGCCGTGGCTTGCGGATCGGGAAAACGCTCGGGGCGCACCAGTTCAAGGCGATCAAAACCCATGGTGCGGATGGCCCGCGCCGTGCTGCCGATGTTGCCGGGGTGCGAGGTGCGGACAAGAACGAAACGAAGAGCCATGGGTCGATGCAAAGTGGCGAAGCGACACGCTTCAAACGCACAAGCATAGCAGCGCGACGGCCGCGACCTGCTACACTGCGTGGCGCGAATTTCCGCCCCGTTCTTTCAGAAAGCCCAAAGCCATGCCCAGACCCGCCGTCAACGTCGCGGTACGCGCCGCGCGTGCCGCAGGAAACGTCATCCTGCGCTACATGAACCGCCTGGATTCGGTCCAGGTCGTCGAAAAACAGCATCTCGACTTTGCCTCCGAAGTCGATCGCATGGCCGAAGACACCATCGTGCGCGAGCTCAAGCGCGCCTATCCGCGCCACGCCATCCTCGCCGAGGAATCCGGCGAAAGCGGCAAAGGCCCGCTGGTGTGGGTGATCGATCCGCTCGACGGCACGCACAACTACCTGCGCGGCATCCCGCATTTTTGCGTTTCGATCGCCCTGCTCGACCACGGCGAGCCGGTCTACGGCGTGGTCTACGACCCACTGCTCAACGAGATCTTCACCGCCAGCAAGGGCGACGGCGCGTACCTCAACGACCGCCGCATCCGCGTCAACAAGCGCGAAACGCTGGACGGCGCCATGTTGTGCACCGGCTTTCCGTTCCGCCAGCGCGACAACCTCGACGCGCAGTGGGCCATGACACGCCAACTGCTGACGCAAGCCGAGGACATCCGCCGCACCGGTTCGGCCGCGCTGGATCTGGCCTACGTGGCGGCCGGCCGTTTCGACGGCTATTTCGAGCTGGGCCTGAAGCCGTGGGACATTGCGGCCGGCTGCCTGCTGGTGCGCGAAGCCGGCGGCACATACACCGACATGGCGGGCCGCGACGGCTTGCCCGAATCGGGACACCTCATCGCCGGCAACCATTTTCTGGCCCGCGCCATGACCGAAACCGCGCGCCAGACGCTGCCGGAAGGTTTGCTGCGCCCCTGAATCAACACGTCGGTCCGGCACGGCGCCGCAGGCAACGGTAGGAGCGCGCCTGCGCGCGATCGTTCTTGCCATGAGGGTTCCTGCGGACCGCATCGCCGGCAGGCCGGCTCCTACGCAAAGCGGATGCATGGCATCCGCGCGGATACCGGACTCAGCGTCAGGCTTTGCCCTGATCTTCCCGTTCGCGCAGAAAATCGCGCAAAAACGGCACCGTGATGCGCCGCTTGGCCGCCAGCGATGCACTGTCCAGCTCGTCCAGCAAGGCATGCAGCGCACCCAGGTCGCGCGCGTAACGCGTGAACAGCCAGTCCAGCACGTGCGCGTCCAGCTCAATGCCGCGTGCACGCGCGTAATCGTGCAGCACGCGCCGGCGCGAGGCTTCGTCCAGCGGCTTGAGCGGACACAGCGTGCACGCGGCCAGACGCGAACGCAGGTCGGGCAGTGTCAGCGACAATTGTGCCGGCGTGCATGCGGACGCAAACACCAGCGTCACGTCTTCGGCATGCGCGCGGTTGTAGAAATCGAACAGTGCATGCTCGGCCTCGCGGTTGCCGGCAATGGCTTCCACGTCATCCAGCGCCACGAATTCGCTGCCGACGCTGCCGCGCAAGGCCGGCACGGCCCCCGCGCCCAACGTCGCCAGCGGCAGGTACTGCACGCGCCAGCCGCATTCGGTGGCCAGTTGGCAGGCGGCCGCCAGAATATGCGTCTTGCCACTGCCGTGCGGGCCGACGACGAACGGCCACGGCTGACCACCCAACGCGGCCGCACGGCGCACGCTGTCGACCGTGACGGCACTGTCGCCGGCGTAAAAATGCTCGAAACGCTGACGCCGCGGCCAGCGCAAGGCCAGTGGAAGTTGACTGGTACTCACTCGGAAGGATGATCCATCGGGTCGGGCGCGTCCGCCTCGGGCGGCGCCGTTTCATCGGCAACCGCCAGCGTAGCGCGATCGGCATACAGGTCGCTCTTTTGGTAACGCTCGTAGCCGTAGCGCAACAGCACCATGATGACGGCCGCCGCCGGCAAGGCCAGCAACACGCCCAGAAAACCGAACAGGTGGCCACCCGCCAGCACGGCAAAAATGACCGCCACCGGATGCAGGCCGATCTTGTCGCCGACCAGCTTGGGCGTGAGCACGTAGCCTTCCATCATCTGGCCGACGGCAAACACCACCGCCAGCAGGCCCAGATGAAGCCAGTCGCCAAACTGCACCATCACGGCAATGAGCGCGGCCACCAGGCCGGTGATGAAACCCAGATACGGCACAAAGCTGAGCAGGCCGGCCACCATGCCGATCAACGGGCCGACCTTGAGGCCGATCAGGCTCAGGCCGATGCTGTAGATGACGCCCAGCGCCACCATCACCAGCAACTGGCCACGCACGAACGCGCCCAGCACCTGGTTGGACTCGCGCGCCAGACGCACGATGGTCGGCCGCTGGCGGCGCGGCAACAGCCCGTCGAGCTTGCCGACCATGACGTCCCAGTCGCGCAGCAGATAAAACGTGACCACCGGAATCAGCACCAGATTGGTCAACCACATCGCGATGCCGAAGCCCGACTTGGACACCTTGGCCAGCGTGGTGGCCACGATCGAGCTGACCGACCCCAGATGCGAGCGCAACGCGGCAATGACCTTGTCGGCCTCGAAGCTGCCCGGCGCCAGATGCAGATGCACCTGGATCCACGGCATGGCCACGGTCTTGATCCAGGCCACGTAGTTGGGCAGGCTTTCGATCAGATGCACGACCTGGCGCTGGATCAGCGGTATCAGCAGCAACACCACGCCCACGATCACCAGCAGCATCACCGCGAACACGATGCTGGCCGCCAGCGTGCGGCCCAGGTGCCATTCTTCCAGCCGGTCGGCCAGCGGATCGCACAGGTAGGCCAGCATGGCCGCCAACGCGAATGGCATCAGCACCGGCGACAGCAGCCAGACCAGCAACACCACGGCCACGGCGATGGCCAGCCATTGCCAGCGGCGCGACGTTTCAGGAGTCATGCGGTTCCCCTTGCGCATGGCGCGCGGCCAGTTCGCGGCGTGCGGCAAGACCCCAGCGCACGATGTAGTCGAGACCACTGACCAGCGTCAACGCCGCCACCAGCCACGCCAGCACCATGCCCGGCGAGTTGTCCCACCAGCCCGATTGCCGCAGCAGCACGGCCAGCACGTACAGGATCTGCACCGTCGTGCAGGTTTTGGACAGCCAGCTGGGCGCGGCACGGAAATGCCCGAGCACGCGCATCCAGGCTACCGCGCCCACCGCGATGACCAGATCGCGCCCCAGCACCAGCACCACCAGCGCCAACGGCACGATGCCCATGACGGCCAGCACCACGAAGCAGGTCACCAGCAACAGCTTGTCGGCCGTTGGATCGAGAATGCTGCCCAGACGGCTGCGCCAGTTGAAATGGCGCGCCAGAAAGCCGTCCACGCCGTCGGAAATGCCGGCCACGGCCGTCAGCACCAGCGCCTCGCGAAACCAGCGCGCCTCGATCGCCAGCGCGATCGGCAGCACCAGCACGATGCGCAACACCGAGATGGCGTTGGGCAAATGCCGCCATGCGGAAGGCGTTACCGGCCGGGGCGCGGCGGGAGCCATCGTCGATCACGGCGTCCAGGTGAGGCTGGACGCGGCCCCCGCATGCGGCTGGGGTGCAGCGGCAAAATGACCGCCGGCCTGCAGCGCCGCGACAACCTGCGACAACGCCACGCGCGTATCCAGCTGCAACAACATGCCGTGGCCCTGCGCCTGCTGCACGGCCACAGAGGTGACGCCCGGCAGCTCGCGCATCTGCGCCAGAACCTGCGCGAAATCCACCGCGGAACCGATGCCCGACACCCACACCAGTGACGAGCCCGCATCGGTGGCGCCGGCCACCGAGGACGCCGTTGCCGGTCCGGCCGCATCGGACGGCGCGAGCATTTCGCGTTGCAGATGGGCAATGGCCGACGGCGCAAAACCGACCGTCAGCACGAACGGCTGCGCGGCCCCGGCCGGCGCACGCGCGTATTGGTATTGCTGCACGTAGGTGGACGCCTGGCCGAGGATGGCGGCATCCGGCGTTTGCCCCGACAGGTGCTTGAGCACCTCGCCCAGGGCCGTGGCGAAAGCCTTGCCGCGACTGGCCGCCGACGTGTCGGCCACCGGTACGCTGGCCTGGTAGGGATTGGCCACCGGCGCCGTGGACGTGACCGGCGTCGACTGCGCGTGCGCGGCCGGCACGGCCAGCATCAGGCCACACGACGCAATCAGGAGAAGAAAGTAGCGCATGCGCAAATCCATGGGATGGCAAAGCGAGTATACGGACCGTCGATGACATCGGCGGCGGCCCCGAACACATGCAAGTCTGCCCAATCCGCACGCGAACGTCTATCATTGCGGGTTTACAGCCTGTGGACGCAAGCATGTCCCCGTCAGACCACGACGCCCTCACCTATCGTGCGGCCGGAGTCGACATCGACGCCGGCGCGGCCCTCGTCGAGCGCATCAAGCCGGCCGTCAAGCGCACCACGCGCCCCGAGGTCATGGGCGGCCTTGGCGGTTTTGGCGCGCTGTTCGCGCTGTCCGGCAAGTACTGCGAGCCGGTGCTGGTGTCGGGCACCGACGGCGTCGGCACCAAGCTGAAGCTGGCGCAGGAGCTGAACCGCCACGACACCATCGGCATCGACCTGGTCGGCATGTGCGTCAACGACGTGCTGGTGCAGGGCGCCGAGCCGCTGTTCTTCCTCGACTACTTCGCGACCGGCAAGCTCGACGTCGACACCACCGTCGCGGTGGTCGGCGGCATCGCGAAAGGCTGCGAACTGGCCGGCTGCGCGCTGATCGGCGGCGAAACCGCCGAGATGCCGGACATGTACCCGCCCGGCGAATACGATCTCGCCGGCTTCACCGTGGGCGCCGTGGAAAAGACCGACCTGATGAGCGGCGACGCCATCGTGGCCGGCGATCTGGTGCTCGGCGTGGCCTCGTCCGGCCCGCACTCCAACGGCTACTCGCTGATCCGCAAGATCCTCGAGCGTGCGGGCAAACCGCTCGACCTGGACCTGGACGGCGTCACGCTGGCCGACGCCCTGATGGCGCCCACCACGATCTACGTCAAACCCATGCTG
>DASVGR010000132.1:0-15783 GCA_036379395.1 Rhodanobacteraceae bacterium
CACGTCGTGCATGTCGATCTTGATGCGGTCGCCGAACTTGAGGAACGGCGTGGTCGCCGCGCCATCGCGCAGCTTTTCGACGGTACGCTGCTCGGCAAGGCACGACGCGCCGCGCGCGGTGTCCTGGTTGGCGATGGTCCCGGAACCCACGAGCGTGCCGGCCGCGAGCGGACGTGTCTTGGCCGCGTGCGCAACGAGCTGTGCGAAGCTGAACTGCATGTCTTCGCCCGCTTCGGCCTCGCCGAACCACTGGCCGTTGATCCACGTGCGCATCGGCAGGTGCACCTTGTTGCCCGTCCAGGCGCCGCGCAGTTCATCCGGCGTCGCCAGCACCGGCGACAGGGCCGAGCGTGGCTTGGACTGCAGGAAACCGAAGCCCTTGGCGAGTTCTGCCGGGATGAGGTTGCGCAGGCTGACGTCGTTGATGAGTCCGAGCAACTGGATATGTTGCGCGGCGTGTTCCGGCGTCACCGCCATCGGCACGTCGTCGGTCACGATGACGACTTCGGCCTCAAGATCGATGCCGTAGTCTTCGCGCGTCACGCGCACCGGGTCGCGTGGGCCCAGAAAGCCTGCACTGGTTGCCTGATACATCAGCGGGTCGGTGTAGAACGACTCCGGCACCGTCGCGCCGCGCGCCTTGCGCACGCGTTCGACGTGCGGCAGGTAGGCACTGCCGTCGACGAACTCGTAAGCGCGCGGCAGCGGTGCCGCCAGCGCCTTGCAATCCAGTTCGAACGCATTGGCGACTGCCTTGTGCCGGTGCAGGCACAGCGCGTCGTACAGCGTGTGCAGGCGCGGCGCGGCGTGATGCCAGTCGTCCAGCGCTGCCTGCAGCGTCGGCGCGATGCCTTCGGCGCGGACGCCGTGCACGAGATCGCGGCTGACGACGATCAGCGTGCCGTCCCGGCCGCCTTCCTTCAATGTTGCAAGTTTCATCGTGAGTCCTTGCTTCAGCGGTGCGCAGGGTCGAAGTGCTTCTGCAGGCCATGCCAGCACTCGGCGTAATGAAGCTGGCGCTCGGGCGCGTCAAGTGCCTGGCGCGTCGGGTGGATCACGCGGCAGGTTTCGAACATGAAGGCCATGGTATCGATGACGTGATGCGGCTGCGTCGTGTCCTCGGCCAGCGCCTTGGCGTAGCTCGCAGCGTCGGTACCGTGGCCGGTCATGCAGTTGTGCAGGCTCGCGCCGCCCGGCACGAAGCCGCCGGCCGTCGCCGCCTTGGCGTCGTATTCGCCGTGGATCAAACCCATGAATTCGCTGGCGACGTTGCGGTGGAACCACGGCGGCCGGAAGGTGTGCTCGGCCACCAGCCAGCGCGGCGGGAAGATGGCAAAGTCCATGTTGGCCGTGCCGGGAATGGCGGAAGGCGAGCTCAGCACCGTGAAAATGCATGGATCGGGATGGTCGTGGCTGATCGAACCGATGGTGTTGAAGGCGCGCAGGTCGTAGCGGTACGGCACATGCGTGCCGTGCCAGGCGACGACGTCGAGCGGCGAGTGGGTGAGCGCCGCGCGCCACAGGTTGCCCTGGAATTTCGCAATCAGTTCGAAGTCGCCGTCGACGTCCTCGTAGGCCGCGACCGGCGCCTCGAAGTCACGCGCGTTGGCAAGACCGTTGGACCCGATGGGGCCGAGTTCCGGCAAACGCAGCGGTTCGCCAAAGTTTTCGCACAGGTAGCCGTGGGCTGCGCCATCGAGCGGCGTGACCTGGAAGCGCACGCCGCGCGGGATCAGCGCGATCTGCTGCGGCCCGACTTCCAGCACGCCGAGTTCGGTCGCAAGTTTGAGGCGCCCCTGCTGCGGCACGATGACCAGCTCGCCATCGGCGTCGTAGAAATAACGCCCGGTCATTGGCTGGTTGCACGCGAACAAATGGATGCCGACGCCGGTACGGCTCGCAGCCGAACCGTTGCCCGCCATCGCGAACAAACCGTCGATGAAATCGGCGGGCGCCTTGGGCAGCGCGAACGGACTCCAGCGCATCTGGTCCGGCGGCGTCGGCGCCTCATCGAAATGATTGTGGAAGCGTGCCTGCGCGTACGGAGCGAACGTGCCGTGCATGGCCCCCGGCCGGATGCGGTACAGCCACGTGCGGCGATTGGCCGCGCGCGGCGCCGTGAACGCCGTGCCCGAAAGCTGCTCCGTGTAGAGCCCGTACGGCGCGTGTTGCGGTGCGTTCTGGCCCGCGGGCAGGGCGCCCGCGAGCGCCTCGCTTGCGTGCTCGTTGCCGAAACCTGCGAGGTATGCCACTTTGTCGATCATGTGAAGTTCGCTCACCATCAAACCGTTCGCCCTGAGCCTGTCGAAGGGCGGACGCGGTTGCTGTTGCGATTCGTGGTTCGACAGGCTCACCACGAACGGACCTTTTTACCACTTGCCGCACACGGCTTTGCGCGTGCACCGTCAGGTCTGACGATTGCGCGCCAACCGCGTGACCATGTCCCAGTCTCCAGCGGCATAAGCCAGCTTCTTCGCGCGACTCCAGCCCTTCAACTTGCGTTCCATTACCAGCGCTGCGTATCGGGTTTCGAATTCCTCGGCATGGAGGAGCTTCAGTGGATGCCGCCTTGCGGTATATGAGCCGGCGGTGCCGGCATCGTGCTGCCGCATGCGTTCATCGATGTTGTCGGTATGTCCGATGTACGGCGAGTCATTTGCGCAACGAAGGATGTATAGGTAAAAGGCCATCCTTCGATCCATTCACCTGAGCTTGTCGAAGAGGGAGCCTCGTTCTTCGTGCGTTCGTGGTTCGACAGGCTCACCACGAACGGGGAAGGGGGCTCGCCAGCTCGGCGATTACAGCACGCCGCGCTTCATCTGGTCGCGTTCGATGGACTCGAACAGCGCCTGGAAGTTGCCCTCGCCGAAACCCTCGTTGCCCTTGCGCTGGATGATCTCGAAGAAGATCGGGCCGATGCAGTTTTGCGTGAAAATCTGCAGCAGCAAACGCTTGTGGGTCTCGGGATCGGCGTCGATCAGGATCTTGTTCCTGGCCAGCCGCGGCACGTCTTCGCCATTGCCCGGAATGCGCTGGTCGACCACCTCGAAATAGGTGTCCGGCGTATCCAGGAACTCGACGCCGGCCGCGCGCATCTTTTCCACCGTGGTGTAGATGTCGTCGGTGAAACAGGCGATGTGCTGGATGCCCTCGCCGTGGTAGGCGTCGAGGTATTCGTTGATCTGGCTCTTGGGATCTTCCGACTCGTTGAGCGGAATGCGCACCACGCCGTCCGGCGCGGTCAGCGCGCGTGACACCAGGCCGGTCTTGGCGCCCTTGATGTCGAAATGCTTGATCTCGCGGAAGTTGAAGAACTTCTCGTAGTACGCGTACCACTTGTCCATGTTGCCGAAGTACAAGTTGTGCGTGAGGTGGTCGATGAAGGTCAGGCCGAAACCGGCATGCTTGAGGTCGGCGCCCGGAATGACTTCGTAATCGTCATCGAACACGCTGCCGGCCGCGCCGTAGCGGTCGACCAGATACAGCATGCAATCGCCGATGCCCTTGATGACCGGCACCTTGACGGCACGCGTGTCGACCTTGTCGGTGAACGCCTCGCCGCCCTTGGCGACCACGGCGTCCTGCACGTCCTGCGCGGCCTTGCGGAAGTTGATGGCAAAACCGCAGGCGCTGGGGCCGTGCTTGGCGGCGAAGTCGGCGGCGAACGAGTCAGGATCCTCGTTGACGAGGAAATTGACCAGACCCTGGCGATACACCGTGATGGCGCGCGTCTTGTGCTTGAGCACCGGGGCAAACCCCATGCGCTTGAACAGCACGTGCAAGTCGGCCACCTGGTCCGTGGGCGCGGCAAACTCGACGAACTGGAAGCCGTCGATGCCCATCGGGTTGTCAAACGTGGTCACGTCCATGCCAAGATTGGGTTGGGCGTTCATGGGGTTACCTCCACCTGATGTTGATATGACCGTGAGACCTATCGTGTAGACGCTCACGCGTTGCGTCTTTTATAGTTTCATATGTAACTATTTGCAAGAAGGCTTGCCGTGGACCACCACGAACCGCTGCAACTGGAACGTTTTCTGCCCTATCGGCTGTCCATCCTGTCCAACACGGTCAGCCACGCCATTGCGCGCGAGTACCAGCAGCGGTTCGCGCTGTCGGTCACCGAATGGCGGGTGATGGCGATCCTGGCGCGCTTTCCCGATTCGTCGGCGCGCGAAGTGACCGAACACGGCGCGCTGGACAAAGTGGCCGTGAGCCGCGCTGTGGCGCGATTGGTGGCTTCGGGCCGCGTCAGCCGCGCCACACACGATGGTGATCGCCGCCGTTCGGTACTCAACCTCACGCCCGCGGGCTGGGAAATCCACGACGTGGTCGCACCCCTGGCGCGCCAGCACGAGCGCGACGTCATCGACAAATTGAGTGCTGACGAGTTGAAGACCCTGGTCGCGTTGCTGGACAAGCTGTCGCCGGTTTGATGCGGACGTCCAGACGTCCTCCTTGCGCGCGCGGATACGTGCACCGAAGCCTCGTGGTTGACCACGCGCGACACGGTTTGCAGCGAAACCCCGGCCCGTCCGGCAACGTCTTCCAAGGTGGCAATGCGCATGCAAATACTCTGGACAAGGCTCTCCGGATGAGCGCGGCCAACGGCCGCAAACCCGCCATGCAGGCTGGCAGCTTTCGCCGTCACACCCGCACGTCGCACGCTTCATCATCCACGCCGACACGACGCCAAAACCAGGCCCGGCGCGACGCCTCATGTCTTCGAAAGACATAATTTGACAACGTTAACATCGCCATTGCAGACTCGGGCAACACGCCACGCAAGGCTCTCTTGCGCAGGTTGATCCAACAGGAGTTGCAGCGTGGTTCAACGCGTCGATCCCTTACCGACTCCCGTGCCGACCGCCGCCGATGCGAGTGGTCTCCACGCGGGCGGCATCGGCAGAAAACGGGAGTATCCATGGCAACCAGCGACGCAAAAGTCACAGGCGCACCGCGCGGCCTGCAACGCTCACTCGGATTGTTGCCGGCCACGGCCGTCAACATGACGCAAATGTGCGGCATCGGCCCGTTCATCACCATTCCCATCATGGTCGCCACCATGGGCGGTCCGCAGGCCGTCATCGGCTGGATCGTCGGCGCCATCCTGGCCATGGCCGACGGTCTGGTCTGGGCCGAGCTGGGTGCGGCCATGCCCGGCGCCGGCGGCACGTACATCTACCTGCGCGAGGCGTTCCAGTACCGCAGCGGCAAGTTGATGCCGTTCCTGTTCATCTGGACGGTGATGCTGACCATTCCGCTGATCATGTCCACCGGCATCATCGGCATGGTCGAGTACCTGGGCTTTTTCTTCCCGCACATGAGCTGGCTGACCGAGCATCTCATCGGTCTGATCGCCACCGGTCTGATCGTGTTCCTGCTGTATCGGCGCATCCAGTCGATCGGCTCGATCACCATGGTGCTGTGGGTGATCATGCTCGTCGCCGTGGTGGCCGTGGTCGGCGCGTGCCTGGCCGACTTCAGCCCGCAGCTGGCGTTCACCTATCCGCAGGGCGCGTTCGGCGCCAAGTTCGCCACGGGCCTTGGCGCCGGCCTCATCATCGGCATCTACGACTACATGGGCTATTACACGACGGCGTACATGGGCGGCGAGCTGAGCGATCCGGGCCGCACGATGCCGCGTTCGATCGTCATTTCCATCATCGCCATGATGATCATCTACCTGGTGCTCAACGTCGGCATCATGGGCGTGCTGCCGTGGCATGAAGTGGCCAAGGCCACGTCCATCGCATCGATCGTGGTCGAGCATTCGTGGGGCCACGCCGCGGCATCCATCGTCACCGTGCTGATCATCGTGGCCGCGTTCGCCTCGGTGTTCGCCGGCCTGCTGGGCGGCTCGCGCGTGCCCTATCAGGCATCGCGCGACAAGCTGTTCTTCGCGCCGTTCGGCAAGCTGCACGCCAGGCACGATTTTCCGCACATCGCGCTCATCACCATGAGCATCGTCACGGCCATCGGCACGTTTTTCGACTTGAGCGAGGTGATCAGCATGCTGATCGCCGCCTCCGTCATCGTGCAGTTCGGCGCGCAGGTGGTCGCGTTGATGGTGTTGCGCAAACGTCAGCCGCAACTGCACCGGCCCTACCGGCAATGGCTGTATCCGTTGCCGTGCCTGGTCGCGCTGGCGGGCTGGGCCTACGTGTACGTGTCCGGCACGACGCTGTCGCTGGTGCTGTCGAGCGCGTGGATCGTGCTCGGCCTCATCGCGTTTTTCGTCTGGGCCAGGATCAACACGGCCTGGCCGTTCGCCGCGCCGGTCATCCACGAGGAATATCTGCCAGCGGATGCCGCTACGGCTGCGCTTGCCACCGACGGTCCGCTCCGCCAGCAGTCACAGGCCTGAACCATGCACATTCTTGTCTTCCGTCGTCGCAAACATGCCCTGCCGGCCATGCTGGCGCTGCTGCTGGCCGCCGGCCTTGCCATCCCGGCGCTGGCCACCACGCCGCCGGCATCCACCACGGCCGGCAGCGCCGGCAGTTCGGTCGCCATCGGCCATTGGCACATCCAGTCGAGCGCCAACGCACCGCAGGGCGGGCACGTCATTTCGCAGCCCGGCTACGCCGTCAAGGGCTGGTATCCGGTGAGCGCGCACGTCACCGTGATGGCCGGGTTGATGGAAAACGGCAAGTATCCGGACGTCTTTTACGGCGTGGACATGCGCAAGGTGCAGGTGCCGGACACCAACCATCGCCACTTCCAGATTCCGTGGTGGTACCGCGGCACGTTCAAGGTCGAGGCCGGTCCGCAAAACCTGCACACGTTCATCCGCCTCAACGGCATCATTCCGCGGGCCGATGTGTGGCTGAACGGCCACAAGATCGCCGGTCACGCGCAGATCGCCGGCGCCTACACGACGCACGCGATCGACGTCACCGGGCTGGTGCACGCCGGTGACAACGTGCTGGCCATCCGTGTGCATCCGGCCAGCACACAACGTGACCTGGTGATCGGCTGGGTCGACTGGAACCCCGAGCCGCCGGACGTCAACATGGGCATCTGGCGCAATGTCGACATCGTGCGTTCCGGGCCGGTGTCGCTGCACGGCCTGCACGTGACCTCGCGCCTGGCCCTGCCCGGACTGAAGACGGCCTGGCTGACCGTCAAGGCGCGCGTGCGCAATGACAGTTCCAGCGCCGAGGACGTAGTCATCAGCGGCACGGTGGCCGGCGTCGCCCTGCGCCAAAGCGTCCATCTGGCGGCACACGCCAGCCGTGAAGTGACATTCGACGCAGCCAACACGCCGGCGCTGAAACTCGTCGATCCCAAGGTGTGGTGGCCGATCGGCATGGGCGCGCATCCGCTGTACCACGCCAGCCTCAAGGCCAGCGTGACCGGCGCGCTGTCCGACACGGCCAGCACCGGGTTCGGCATCCGCAGCGTCACCTCGCACCTGACGGCGCAGGGTTATCGCCAGTTCGTCATCAACGGCAAGCCGCTGCTGATCCGCGGCGCCGGCTGGGCACCGGACATGTTCCTGCGCGACCAGCCGCAGCGCCTGGCCGACATCTTCGGCTACATCCGCAACCTCGGCCTCAACACCATCCGCCTGGAAGGCAAGCTGGAGCGCCCGGACTTCTACCGCCTGGCCGACCGCGACGGCATCATGGTCCTGGCCGGCTGGGAATGCTGCGACAAATGGGAAGCCTGGGCCAAGACCGGCGGCCAGCCGTGGGACGACGCCGATATCCGGGTCGCCGGCCAGTCCATGGCCAGCGAAGCGCGCCGGCTGCGCAACCATCCGTCCGTCATCGCCTTCCTGATCGGCAGCGACAACGCACCGCCGGCCAACATCGCCAAGGTCTACGTCGACGCCCTGCACCAGGCCGACTGGCCCAACCCGATCATCGCCGCCGCGTCCGACCAGGGCACGCAGTTGACCGGCCCGTCCGGCCTGAAAATGTCCGGCCCGTACGCGTGGGTGCCGCCAAGCTACTGGTACGCCGACAAGGCCGGCGGCGCATTCGGCTTCAACTCGGAAACCAGCGCCGGCATCAGCATCCCGCGCCTGTCATCGCTGAAAAAAATGCTTCCGCCGTACATGCTCGACGTGCTGTGGAAAGACCCGGACACACCGCTGTACCACGCCGCGCCACTGTTCTCGCGTTTTTCCAGCCTGAAGATTTTCGACACGCAGCTGGCCGAGCGCTTCGGCGCCCCGAAAAACCTGCTTGACTACGTCAAGAAAGCGCAACTGGCCAACTACGCCAACACGCGCGCGCAGTTCGAGGCCTACAGCGCGCACATGGACGCCAAGAACCCCGCCACCGGCGTCATCTACTGGATGCTCGACAGCGCCTGGCCGGACCTGCACTGGCACCTGTTCAACTACGACCTGAACCCGGCCGGCGCCTATTTCGGCGCACAAAAGGCCAACCAGCCACTGCACATCCAGTACGCCTACGACAACCGCGCCATCGTCGCCGTCAACCACACATCGACGGCGCGCCACGACCTGACGGCAACCATCCGCGTGCACAACCTCAACGGCACCGTGCGTTACCAAAAACGCATCGACCACATCGACCTGCCCGCCAACCGCACCACGCGCGTGGCCACGCTGCCGGCACTCGACAAGCTTTCCGGCACGTACTTTGTCGAGCTGGATCTGGCCAACGCCCGAGGCCGTCGTGTCAGCCGCAACGTGTACTGGCTGTCGGCCACGCCGGACCAACTCGACTGGGCCAAAAGCAACTGGTACACCACGCCACTCAGCCGCCACGTCGATTTCAAGGCACTGCAAACCCTGCCGCAAACCACGCTGCAGGCCACCGCGCACACCACCATCGAGAACGGCCACGGCACGACGACCGTCACACTCAACGTGCCGCGCAACGCCAGGGCGCTGGGCTTTTTCATGCATGCCTCACTGCACGGAGCCGATGGCCAGCCCGTGCTGCCGATCACCTGGTCGGGCAACGACGTGACGCTGTGGCCGGGCCAGTCGATCACCCTGACCGCGCACTACCGCGCCAAGACCGGCGCATACCCCGCCGTGCAACTGGACGGCTGGAACATCGCCACGCAGACGATCCCGGCATCATCGACCACGCATTGATGCCCCGCCCGCTCACGCGGCGCACCAAACCAGACGTCCCGCCGGATTTTTCGGCGGGACGTTTTCATCCAGCGCCACGGGCTTGGTCAACGCACGCCATGCATCAGCTTGCCGATCCACGGCGCGGCCAGAAGATAGATCAGCGCAATCACCACGCCGATGGCAAACAGCCATCCGAACACGTGTCCGTAGGCGTCGATGCCGCCGGTGGTGGTGAACGCCGCGATCTGGCCCGACAGCTCATAGGACACGGCCACGCCGGCGAACCAGCCGCCCATGGCGAGCGAGTTCTGGTCCGGCGCCGCCAGCTTGCCGACCAGCCCGTAGCCGATTGGCGAGAGTGACAATTCGCCAATCGTTGAGCCCAGATAGCACACCAGCAAGGTCCACGCCGCCACCTTGCCGTCCGGCAATTGCCAATGTCCCACGGCGTACCACACCACGCCGTAGCCCAACGCCACCAGCAGCAGGCCGATGCCGAACTTGCGCGGCGTGGACGGGTTGGCGCGGCGTTTGTCCAGCCACGGCCACAGCATGGCCATGAACGGCGCCAGGATCAGGATGTACAACGGGTTCACCGACTGGAACAGCAAATAGCCCCAGGAAAAATGCAGCACCGGCAACTGCCCCTGCCACAGCGGTGCCACGTAATCACGCGCAAAGAAATTGAGCGCGCTGGCGCTCAGCAGGCTCCAGGCCCAGAACAACACCAGCGCGATGAACAGGATCAGCAGCGCCAGATAACGCTGGCTTTGCACGCGGTCACCACGGCGCACGCTGCTGACGATGAAGTACACGATCAGCAGCCCCATCAAACCGTAGACCGCATATTGCATGGCCGTCGGTTGCGACAGCAGCCACGCACAGGGGATCACCAACACCAGCGCGCCCAGCACCACGACCGGGCTCGACCAACGGCGCTTGAATCGCGGCGCCACATCCTCGGCCGGCAAGCGCCGATGGCGCCATTCGTATACCAGCGCCGAAACAGCCGCGCCAACAGCCGCGGCAAGAAAGCCCCAGTGGTAACCGTAGTGCTTGGCCACCCAGGAGCCACAGACAATCGGCGCAAAAAAGGCGCCCGCGTTGATGGCCAGGTAATACAGCGTGTAGCCCGCTTCGCGCTTGGGATCGTTGAGCAGATAGTTGCGCCCGATCAGCACCGTGAGCGGAATGCCCAGCCCCGTCGCCAGCACGAAAAAGCCCAGGCCGAGCAGAAACACATCGAGATTGGGCACCGACATGGCCACCAGCGCCGGAATCACCAGCCACACCGACAAGCGCAGCGACTGCCGTTCGCCCAGCACGTTGTCGGCCACCCAACCGCCCAGGATCGCCAGACCGTAATTGAGCGCGCCGAACCCGGCGAACAGGAAGTTCGCCTGCTTCAATGCCTCGGCGTGCGGCAGGCTGGCAAAGAAGGTGTCGGCCGCATACGGCGCCAGAAACGCGCGAAAGCCATAAAACGCGAAATTGACCCCGATGGTGACGACCAGCAGCATCCACAGCGTGTTCGGATGCCCCAGAGTATGCGGCAACGCCGCGATGGCTTCGGCGTCGGCGGTCGTCTCGTCGGCATGGCTCATGCGCTATCCCCCAAAAGAATATGGACAGGATGGCAGACCGCGCTTGGCCGCGAAAGGTTCAGGCGCTCACTTCAGAACCGTGCGCACTTCCAGCAATTCGGGGAAGAAGGTCAAATCCAACGCTTTCTTCAGGAAACCCACGCCGGATGAACCGCCGGTGCCGTGGCGGTAGCCGATGATGCGCTCGACCGCCTTCATGTGGCGGAAGCGCCACAGCTGGAAGCTTTCTTCCACGTCGACCAGCGTTTCACACAATGCGAACTCGGGCCAGAAATCGGCCGGCGCTTGATAGATGCGCTGGTACACCGGCAGCAAACCGTCCTCGCGCTGCCAGCCCTGACGCACATCGCGTTCGAGCACACTTTGCGGGATGGCATGGCCGCGCCGCGCCAGCCAGTGCAGTGCCGCGTCGTACAGGCTGGGTGCTTCCAGCACGCCACGCAGCGTGTCCTGCGCGGCCGGATCATGGGCAAACACGGCCAGCATCTCGGCGTGCTTGTTGCCAAGCAAAAACTCGACCATGCGGTATTGCAGCGACTGGAAGCCCGAAGCCGGGCCGAGCTTGTCGCGGAACGCGAGGTACTCGTTCGGCGTGAGCGTTTCCAGCACGCTCCACTCCTCGAACAGCTGGCTCTGGATGCGCTTGACGCGCGCCAGCATCTTCATCGCCAGGCCGGCATCATCGGCATTGAGCGCGGCGATGGCGCCGTTGAGCTCGTGGACCATCAGCTTGAGCCACAACTCGGCCACGTGATGCTGCACGATGAACAGCATCTCGTCGTGGTACGGCGGATCGGATACCGGCTGCTGGGCGCTGAGCAGCGTGTCCAGATGCAGGTAGCTGCCATAGCTCATGCGCCCGGCAAAATCACGCTGGATGTCCTTTTCGATCTCACGACGATTGGTGTCGTGGACGCTCTCGTGGTTGGCCATGACGGTGACGGCTGTGTGAAAGCGACAAGCGTAGCAGGAACCCCGCCGGCCGCGTCCTGATGCCAATCAAGCCACGCAGCGTCGTGCTGCACCGCAACATGAAGTCCTTGCCCCGTTTTTGCGAAAATGCGCCGGGCCCGTCCACCTGAATGCGCGTACCACTTGACGCATTCTGTTGATCCCAAAGAGATTTTACGGCAACCAGCCGGAAATCCCGCGGCATGGGATAATGGTGGACTTGGGCAACGCCACCCGACATGACACACCCGGCGTTGCCCGTACTTTTTTTGTGTTCTTCCGGGAGGAACTCGTGTCCATCGCCGCCAAGTTCGAAATCGAATATCTGCAATACCTCGATCCCGCGGGCAAGCTGGTCAACAAGGATTTGCCAGACTTCGCCAAGGATCTCGACCACATGGTCGAACTGTACAAGCTCATGGTTTCCACCCGCGTGTTCGACACCAAGTCGGTCGCGCTGCAACGCACCGGCAAGCTGGGCACCTACGCCAGCTGCCTGGGCCACGAAGCGGCCCACGTCGGCATCGGCAGTGCCATGAAACCCGAAGACGTGTTCGCCCCCAGCTACCGCGAGTACGGCGCGCAGTTGTACCGCGGCGTGCAGCCGCGCGAGGTCTACGCCTACTGGGGCGGCGACGAGCGCGGCAACGATTACCAGAACGAACCCGCGCGCCACGATTTCGCGTGGTCGGTGCCGATCGGCACGCAATGCCTGCATGCGGCCGGCGCCGCGCTGGCGTTCAAGATCCGCAACGAGAAGCGCGTCGCGGTGTGCACCATCGGCGACGGCGGTTCGTCCAAGGGCGATTTCATGGGCGCGATCAACATCGCCGGCGCGCGCCAGCTGCCGTTCGTGGCCGTGATCGTCAACAACCAGTGGGCCATTTCGGTACCGCGTGCGCTGCAGAACGGCGGCGAGACGCTGGCCCAGAAGGGCATCGCGGCCGGCATTCCCTGCATCCAGGTCGACGGCAACGACATCATCGCCGTGCGCAAGGCCGTGGGCGATGCGGTCGAACGCGCCCGTGCCGGCGAGGGTCCTGGCCTGATCGAAGCCGTGACCTACCGTCTGGGCGACCACACCACCGCCGATGACGCGCGCCGTTATCGCGGCAAGGAAGAAGTCGAAGACGCGTGGAACAAGGAGCCGATCAAGCGCCTGCGCACGTATCTCGAATCGAAAAAAGCCTGGGACGACGCCAAGGAAAAAGCTTGGCAGGCCGAGTGCGACGAGTGGATGGACAACGAGGTCAACACGTATCTGGAACGCGGCCATCAGCCGCTGGGCGCCATGTTCGACTACATGTACGCCGAGCTGCCGGAAGACCTTGCGCGCCAACGTGCGCACGCCCTGAAGCTGGAAGAGGAGCACTGATCCATGGCCGCGATTACCCTTATTGAAGCCGTCACCCAGGCGATGGCCTACGAGATGGCGCATGACGATTCGGTCATGGTGCTGGGCGAAGACGTCGGCGTGAACGGCGGCGTGTTCCGCGCCACCGTCGGCCTGTCGGAAAAATTCGGCCCGTGGCGCGTGCTCGACACACCGCTGGACGAGCTGACCATCGCCGGCACCACCGTGGGCCTTGCCACCCAGGGCATGAAGCCGATTGCCGAAGCGCAGTTCGAAGGCTTCATCTACCCGATGATGGAGCAGATCGCCTGCCATGCCGCGCGCATGCGCAACCGCACGCGCGGACGCTTGTCGTGCCCGGCCGTGTTCCGCGCGCCGTGGGGCGGCGGCATCCACGCGCCGGAGCATCACTCGGAAGCCAACGAGCACCTGTTCACCAACATTCCGGGTCTGCGCGTGGTATTGCCGTCGTCGCCGGCGCGCGCCTACGGCCTGCTGCTGGCCGCCATCCGCGACCCTGACCCGGTGGTGTTCTTCGAGCCCAAGCGCATCTACCGCCAGTACAAGGAAGAAGTGCCGGACGACGGCGAGGCACTGCCGCTGGACGTGTGCTACGTGCTGCGCGACGGCACCGACGTGACGCTGGTCACCTGGGGTTCGCAGGTCAAGGAATGCCTTGAGGCTGCCGACGAGCTGGCCGAGGAAGGCATCAGCGCCGAAGTGATCGACGTGGCCACGCTCACGCCGCTGGACTTCGACACCATCGCCGAATCGGTCAGCAAGACGCACCGCTGCGTCATCGTCCACGAGGCCCCGCGCACGGCCGGTTTCGGTGCTGAAATCGCCGCACGGCTGGCCGAGGAATGCCTGTTCGCCCTGTACGCGCCCGTGCATCGCGTCACCGGCTACGATACGCATATCCCGCTGTTCCAGCTGGAAATGAAGTACCTGCCGAGCGTCGAGCGCATCACCCGCGCCGTGCACAAGACCCTGGCCGCAGGCTGACAACTTCCGTGCGCCGGCCAGTCCGGCGCACGCCCCTTCCCCGTCACGCGGGCACGCCCGCAAGACCCAACGGAAACACATCAATGGCCGATATCAAGACATTCAATCTGCCGGACCTTGGCGAGGGCCTGCCCGACGCCACCATCGTCGAGTGGCTGGTCAAGGAAGGCGACGACGTCAAGCTGGACGCGCCATTCGCCTCCATGGAAACGGCCAAGGCCGTCGTCGAAGTGCCGTCGCCATACACCGGCAAGATCGTGAAATTCCACGGCCAGCCGGGCGACGTGATCGAAACCGGCGCGCCGCTGGCCGACTTCGAACCCGACCCCAACGCCAAGCAGCGCGCCGAGGGCGGCGGCCACGGCCACGCGCCGGCCAAGAAAAAGACAACGCCGGCACCGGCTCCCGCACCGGCCGCCACCGCCGATCGCGAAGACGAAGGCACCGTGGTCGGCGCCATGACCAGCAGCAACGAAGTGCACGTCGAGCAGGCCAGCGCCGTCGGTGGCGTCAAGGCCGTGCCGGCCGTGCGTGCCATGGCGCGCAAGCTGAAGGTCGAGTTGTCGCTGGTCGCCCCGACCGGCGCTGGTGGCGTCATCACCATGGCTGATGTCAAGAACGCGGCCGCCAACGGCACCGCCGCCAAGGGTTCCACGCCGGCTCGCGCCGCCGCGCCCGTGGCCGCCGCTCCGGCCGTGGCCCAGCGCAGCACCGTGTCAGCCGCCGGCAAGCCGGTGCGCACGCGTCCGCCGCAAAACGACGCAGCCGTCACCGCCACCGGCCAGCCCGAGCAGCTCAAGGGCGTGCGCCGCAACATGGCACGCGTCATGGCCGCCGCGCACGCCGAAGTCGTCGCCACCACCATCGTCGACGACGCCGACCTCAACGCCTGGATCGGCAAGCAGGACATCACCGCGCGCCTCATCCGCGCCATCGTCGCCGCCTCGCGCGCGGTGCCTGCGCTGAACGCGTGGTTTGACGGCGACAACCTCACCGTCACGCGCCATCCGCACGTCGACATCGGCATTGCCGTGGACACCGAGGACGGCCTGTTCGTGCCGGCCCTGCGCAACGCCGACGTGCTCGATCCGGCCGGCATCCGCGCCGGCATCAACCGTCTGCGCCAGCAGACGATCGAGCGCACCATTCCGGCCTCGGAGCTGTCCGGCTATACCATCAGCCTGAGCAACTTCGGCATGTTCGCCGGCCGCTACGCCAACCCGGTCGTGGTGCCGCCGTGCGTGGCCATCATCGGCGCCGGCCACCTGTCGCACGACGTGGTCGCGGTGATGGGCGGCATCGAGGTACACAAGCGCATGCCGCTGTCGCTCACCTTCGACCACCGCGCCGCCACCGGCGGCGAAGCCGCACGTTTCCTGCGCGCACTGATGGACGACCTGTCGCTGCCGCAATAAACCCCGCGACGCACATCGCAAGAACCAAAAGGCCCGCAGCAATGCGGGCCTTTTGGTTCCATGCCAAGGTACCGGGTTCACTTATGGGCCGAAATCCTTGGCCCACTTGTCCGACCGTAGCGCCCATAAGTGAACCCGGTACCTCGCACAAATCCGCTTCCACGCAAGGCTTGCACACTTCGGCCACTTCCCCCGTGCATCACGCGACATTGTTGATCATCAGCGAACCATGCTACGTTCCCCGCACCAAATACAGCCACGATCAAGGAAAGACCATGCCTGATTTCACGGTCAAACCCGGCGTTATCCTCCTGCCGGCTGAGCGCAAATTCGTTGCTGCCGTTGCCAAAGATTTCCCGCACCCACTGGTGGTTACCAGCGGCTATCGCG
>DASVGR010000133.1:0-4542 GCA_036379395.1 Rhodanobacteraceae bacterium
GCCGTCGCCTTCATCGAAATGCCCAGGCCGGCGATGATGTTGGTGCCGTGGCCGGTGGTCGATGCCTTGGCGATGTGCTGCACCGGATGGTGCTCGGTGCCGGTGTAATACTCGGTGATGAACACGATCAGGCCGGTCAGCACCAGGCCGTTCAAGGCGCAGAAGAACAGGCGCTCGGTGCTGATGGCAGCCGCGCCGGTGCCCAGCCCCTGCGGAAACAGGTTGGCCGTGATGAACCAGAATGCGATCGCGGCCAGCACGGCCGACACGATCACGCCCTTGTACAGCGCGCCCATGATCGAGCCGCCGTCCTTGACGCGCACCACGAATGTACCGATGACCGAAGCGATGATCGAGGCCGCGCCAAGGATCAGCGGATACAGCACGGCGTCGCTGTTGCTGGCAAAGGTCAGGCTGCCCAGCAACATGGTGGCCACGACCGTCACGGCGTAGGTTTCGAACAGGTCGGCCGCCATGCCGGCGCAATCGCCGACGTTGTCGCCCACATTGTCGGCAATGACGGCCGGGTTGCGCGGATCATCCTCGGGAATGCCGGCTTCGACCTTGCCCACCAGATCGGCGCCGACATCCGCGCCCTTGGTGAAAATGCCGCCGCCCAGGCGCGCAAAGATCGAGATCAGCGACGAGCCGAACGCCAGCCCGACCAGGGCTTCCAGCGCATCGTCCTCGCCGAAGCCGAAGCCTTGTGTCAGCACCACGAAGTAGGCCGTCACGCCCAGCAGCGCCAGGCCCACCACCAGCATGCCGGTGATGGCGCCGCCACGGAAAGCCACGTTCATGGCTTTGCCCAGCCCGCCACGCGCGGCTTCGGCCGTACGCACGTTGGCGCGCACCGACACGTTCATGCCGATGAAGCCGGCCGCACCGGACAGAATGGAACCGACGGCAAAACCGATCGCCGTGGGCCAGGCAATGAAAAAGCCCACCAATAAAAAAAGCACCACGCCGGCGATGGCGATGGTGCCGTATTGGCGGGCCAGATAAGCGCGGGCGCCTTCCTGGATCGCGTGGGCAATCTGCTGCATCCGTTCGTTGCCGGGAGACTGGGCCAGAACCCAGCGCACTGAAATCACGCCGTAGAGGATGGCGACGACCGCGCATGCCAGCGCGATCCACAAACCGTACTGTTGCAGCATGGAACCTCCCCGAATTGTGATGCGGCCCGGACGGGGCCGGCGCTTCGAGTATAGACATGCTGCGCCGGTATGTGCTAGTTGGCGCCGTAACAGGCCATGAGGTCCATGGGGTGGGTGCAACGCTCATCGCGCGCGGGCGCGCCCCCACGGTGGCCTTGAAGTTCAGGCCTTGCTCTTGTGGGAGCCCGCCTGCGGGCGATGGGATCTTGCCTTGAACCATCCGGGCCATCGCCCGCCCGCCGGATCAGGCGGCGGGCCAGGCCGGCAGTTTTTTCTCCACTGCCACGTTCTTGAGCGTGACGTAGTTGGGCAGGCCGTCCTTGCCCAGTGGTGGTGCGGCCTCGCCACGGATCAGCGGGGCCAGATAGCGGCGTGCGGCGGCGGTGATGCCGAAGCCGTCGCGGCTGATGAAGCTGGCCGGCATCTTTTTTTCGCGGTTGGCGATTTTCTTCAGCGGCGCTGGCTCGATCTTCCAGCGGTATGGCGCGTCGGACGTGCGCGTGATGACCGGCATGGTCGCGTTCATGCCTTTCAAGGCGTATTCGACCGCGGCGCGCCCAACCGCCAGCGCCTGCTCGACGTCGACCTTGGCGGCCGCGTGCCGTGCCGAGCGCTGCAGGTAGTCGGGCAGCGCCCAATGCACTTTCAGGCCCAACTTGTCGTGCACCAGATTGGCCAGCAACGGCGCCACGCCGCCCAGCTGGACGTGGCCGAACGCGTCGCGTGTGCCGGCATCGGCCAACAGCTTGCCATTGGCGTCGTGCACGCCTTCGGACGCGACCACGGTGCACCAGCCCACGCGCTCGACCGTGGCTTTCACCTTGGCCAGAAACGCGGCTTCGTCAAACACGCGCTCGGGGAACAGGATGACGTGCGGTGCGGCGTCCGGGCCTTCGCCGGCCAGGCCCGAGGCGGCGGCGATCCAGCCGGCGTGGCGGCCCATCACTTCGAGCACGAAGACCTTGGTCGAGGTTTCGGCCATTGAGGCGACGTCCAGGCTGGCCTCGCGCGTGGACAGCGCCGTGTAGCGCGCCACCGAGCCGAAGCCGGGGCAGCAGTCGGTGACGGCCAGGTCGTTGTCGACCGTCTTGGGCACGCCGATGCAGGTCACCTCGTAGCCGAGCGCCTTGCTGATCTGCGACATTTTCAGCGCCGTGTCGGCCGAATCGTTGCCACCGTTGTACAAAAACCAGCGGATGTCATGCGCGGCCAGCACGGCGATCAGGCGCTCGTACTCGGCGCGGTTGTCCTTGAGTGATTTCAGCTTGTAGCGGCACGAGCCGAACGCGCCGCCCGGCGTGTGCGCCAGCGCGGCGATGGCCGATTTGGAATCCTTCGACGTATCAATAAGGTCTTCGCGCAGGGCGCCGAGGATGCCGTTGCGCGCCGCGTACACCTTGACGCCATGCTCGCGCGCGGTCTGGATGACGCCACAGGCCGTGGCGTTGATGACGGACGTGACGCCGCCGGACTGGGCGTACAGCAGTTTTCCCTGGGCCATGAGATCGCTCGTGGTGGAGTAAAGCGTCCAAGGATAATGGCTTGTGGCACAGACACATAGCCTTTTTCATGCACGCATTTTGTTTGACTGTTTTTTGCCCAGCCGCTACTTTGGACGCCATTTCACTTTCGGTTCGCGGGCGCGCGCATGGTTGCGCGTCGCGGACGTCCATTGGAGCATCGCATGCGACTCGTTCTGCTTGGCGCGCCCGGTTCGGGCAAGGGAACCCAGGCCAAACGCCTGAAGACGGAATTGACCGCCGCCCACATTTCCACGGGCGACTTGCTGCGCGCTGCGGTCAAGGCCGGCACGCCGCTGGGTTTGAAGGCCAAGGCGGTGATGGATGCCGGCCAGCTGGTGTCCGACGACATCGTGCTGGGCATGCTTGAAGAACGCCTGGCCGAGTCCGATGCCAAGGCCGGTTTCATCCTCGACGGCTATCCGCGCAATCTGGCCCAGGCCGAGGCGCTGGACGGCCTGCTCGCGCGCATCGGCCAGCCGCTGGATGCCGTGGTCAAGCTGGACGTGCCCAACGAGGAGATCGTCGGCCGTTGCGAAATCCGCTTCAAGGAACAGGGCCGCGCCGACGACAACCCCGATACGGTGCGCAAGCGCCTGGGCATTTACGCCGAGCAGACCGCGCCGGTGGCCGACTGGTATGCCCAGCGCGGCATGCTCAAGACGGTCGACGGCGTGGGCGCGCTGGACGACGTGTTCGCGCGCATTCTGGCCGCGCTGCCGACCGGCGTTGCCGCCAACAACGACTGACGTCAATGTTTTTCCGGCGGCAAGGCTCGTCTTGCCGCCCTGCAAGAGCCTTTCATGCGACTGCATATTCTGGGTATCTGCGGCACTTTCATGGGCGGTCTGGCTGCCTTGGCGCGCGAGCTGGGGCATGCCGTCGAAGGCTCCGACGCCAACGTCTATCCGCCCATGAGCACGCAGCTCGAGGCGCTGGGCATCACGTTGCGCGAAGGCTACACGGCCGGGCATCTGCAACCTGCGCCGGATTTGACCATCGTCGGCAACGCCATGAGCCGCGGCAACCCGGCCGTCGAATACCTGCTCAACGAGCGTTTGCCCTACGTGTCCGGCCCGCAGTGGCTGGGCGACACCGTGCTGGCGCAGCGTGAGGTGCTGGCCGTGGCCGGCACGCACGGCAAGACCACCACCACCAGCCTGCTGGCGCATTTGCTGGAAAGCGCGGGGCGCCAGCCGGGCTTTTTGATTGGCGGCGTGCCGGGCAACTTCGAGGTTTCGGCGCGGCTGGGTGGTGCCCGTCACGAGGCGCACGCGGACGCGCCGTTCGTGATCGAGGCCGACGAGTACGACACGGCGTTTTTCGACAAGCGCTCCAAGTTCGTGCACTACCACCCGCGCATCGCCATTCTCAACAACCTTGAGTACGACCACGCCGACATCTTTCCCGACGTCGCCGCCATCCAGCACCAGTTCCATCATCTGGTGCGCACGGTGCCCGGCAACGGCCGGCTGATCGTCAATGCTGAGGACACCCATCTGGCCGGGGTGCTGGCCATGGGTTGCTGGACGCCGGTGGAAACTTTCGGCATCGATCGCGGCGACTGGCGCGCGCGATTGCTCGATGCCGACGGCTCGCATTTTGCCGTCACGCACGATGGGCGGGATGTGGGCGAAATCCACTGGTCGCTGATGGGCCGGCACAACGTGATGAACGCGCTGGCGGCCCTGGCGGCGGCCACGGCCCACGGCTGCGATGCACGTGCATTGCTGCCGGCCTTTGCCGGTTTCACCAGCGTCAAGCGGCGCATGGAAGAGGTCGGCACGGTCGGCGACATTCGCGTGTACGACGATTTCGCGCACCATCCCACGGCCATTGCGACGACGCTTTCCGGGTTGCGCGCG
>DASVGR010000134.1:0-13193 GCA_036379395.1 Rhodanobacteraceae bacterium
GGTAAGCGGTGCAACCACGAACGCCGCGCCCGCGTAACCCACCAGCGCATTGCTGCCAGCCTTGTTGGCGTGCAGCAGGTCATGCACCTTGAAACGCACGCGCGCCATGCGGTCGGGTTTGACGTCTTGCGCCAGCATGCGTTGCGACAGCGACACCACGACCACTTGCGCGGCCGGATCGCCATACGCCGGCTGCGCCACGCGCTGCCACGTCGGCCCGGCCAGCGCCAGCGTCGTCAGCAAGGCGGACAACGCGAGCAGCCACCCGGTCCACGCGCGCGCCCGGCCGTCGCTTTCCAGCAGATACGGCAACAGCGCGGCATCGGCCAGGCGCGCCAGACCATCGCCACGCCGGGCACGCCGCGCGCGCCAGATCAGCAACGGTCCCCACGCCAGCACCAGCAGCAACCACCACGGGCGCAAAAAATGAAAGGCCTGCCACCACGCGTTCATGCCGTCACCTCGTCGACGCGGCCGCGCCGGCGCCAGCCCCACGCCAGCAGCAACACGCACGCCAGCACCAGCGGCCACATGAACAAGTCGTGCCGCGGACGCAGCGGCCGGCCGTGATGGCGCAGCGGTTCCAGCGCGTTGATGGCACGATAGGCGTCCACCAGCTGCGCGCTGTCGGCGGCGCGGAAAAAGCGTCCGCCGGTGGCGTGCGCGATCGACTTGAGCAACGCCGCGTCCAGCCCCGAAGACGGCACTTGCACGCGCATGCCGAACAGCCCCGGCATGGTCACGTGGTCGGCGCCGATGCCGATGGTGTAGATGCGCACGCCGGCGGCCTTGGCGATGGCCGCGGCCGCCTTCGGCGTGAGGCTGCCGGCATTGTTGACGCCGTCGGTCAGCAGCACCAGCACACGCGCCTTCGCGGGCAGCTTGCGCAATTGCTTGACGGCCACCGCGATGGCGTCACCGATGGCGGTCTGCTGGCCGGCAATGCCGACGGCCGAACTGCGCAATTGCGCGGCCACGGCATCCACGTCGTACGTCATCGGCGTGACCAGATAGGCCTGCGTGCCGAACAGCACCAGGCCGAGACGATCCCCGCGACGCTGGCGAATGAAGTTGCCGGCAATCGCCTCGACGGCCGCGAAACGGCTGACCGTCTGCCCGCCCAGCTGCATGTCCGGCGTGTGCATGGAACCGGACAAATCCACCGCCAGCATCATCGCGCGTCCGCTGTGCGTGACCGGCTGCGGCGGCCCCAGCCATTGCGGACGCGCCGCGGCCGTCAGCAAGGCCAGCCACGCCAGCGCCAGCAGCCACACGCGTCCGCGCGACGCGCGGCGCGACAAATCCCGTACTTGCTCAAGCTCGGCAAACGGCAGGCGCATGGCCCGCACCGGTTGCGCGGCCGGCATGAACCGCCACGCCAGCCACGGCAGCGGCAGCAGCACGAACAGCCAAGGCCAGGCAAACTCAGGCATGCCGTTTTCCGTGCAAAATGACCCGGCGCAGCCACGCGCGGACCGCGCCGGTGGCGGCCTCCACGTCAAGCGGCCGATCGGCGCGGTACATGGCCTCGTCCAGTCCGGCCAGCGGCGCAACGTCCACGCGCGGACCCGCCAGACGCGCCAAGGTGGCCCGCCAGGCGGCGCCGTTGACGCGCACGCTGCCCGGCTCGCGCAGGCGCGCCACGCGCCGCAGCAAATGCGACAGGCCGGCCGCCAGCGCGGCACCGTCATTGACATGCGCGGCCAGCAACGCATCCAGTTCCCGCTCGACCTGCCGCCACAGGCGACGCGGCGCGCGTCGGCGCAGCCACCACCACAAACCCAGCGCGGCCGCCACCGCCGCGATGCCGACCAACACCCACCAGCCCGGCGCCAACGGCCACCAGGACGGTGCCGGCGGCAGCAGGATGTCACGCAGGACGGGGCCGGCCGGCGCGCTCATGCCGCACCTCCACGCAAGCGCAGCAACGTCATCACGCTGTCCAGCGGATCGGCGCGGGTGTCCACGCGCGCACACGCGACGGCGGCGGCGCGGCACAGCTGCTCGGCGTGCTGCGCCGGAGCCTGCATGGCCGCGACAAATCCCGCGCGCACGGGAGCCGCATCCAGATCGAGCCGCGCCTTGCGCCCGCCCCAGGCAAACGCGAAATGTCCGGCACGCGGCGGCGCGGCTTCCAGCGCGTCGGTCACCAGCAGCGTCGTCAGGCGGCGCCGCCGGCGCCACGCGGCCAGCAACGGTTGCGCCGCGGCATCAACGCTGCGCCCGTCGCTGATCAGCAGTACTTGGCCGACGCCACGCAGCAATGGTTCCATGCGCCGCATGGCTTGCGACAACGGCTCATGCCTGTCGCTGCAAGACGCCGCCGCGGCATCAAATCGTTCCAGCGCGGCACACACGGCCAACGCACCGTGACGGCCCGGCGCGGCACGCGTGCTGTCCTGGCACGGCCCGAACGCGGCGATCCCGACCCGGCCACCGGTGCGCGCCACCAGCCATGCCGCCAAGGCAGCCGCGCGTGCCGCCTGCACCGACTTGAAGCGCTCGCGCGTGCCAAAGCGCATGCTCGCGTGCGTGTCGACAAGCAACAGCACGCGATGTTCGTGTTCCTCGGCAAACACCTTGGTGTGCAGGTGACCGCGACGCGCGGTCAGTCGCCAATCGAGATGCCGCACGTCATCGCCGGCCTGGTAGGCCCGCGATTCCAGATAGTCCATGCCGCGCCCGCGGCGATGGCTGGCATGCGGCCCGGCCGCGGCATCGGCAGCCACGGGCATTCGCCCGGCATGCACGCGCCCGACGCGCGCGGCCAACGCCACCAGCACGTCGCGGCGCACCGCGACGCGGGCGTCGACGGCGTGGTCAGCGGCAGTGGCGGAGCGAATGGGCATGCGGAGAATCTTTCACGGGCGGAAACGATGACGGACTGCTCGCGGCCAACCGGCCACGCGCAAATGACCGGCCAATCGCGACGCTACGGCAGCGGCACCAGTGCCAGCAGGCGCGTGACGATGTCGTCGCCGCGAATGCCGTCGGCTTCGGCCGCATAGCTGGGCAGCACGCGGTGGCGCAGCACTTCGTGCGCGACCGCATGCACGTCTCCGGGCAGGGCGTAGTCGCGCCCGGCCAGCCATGCATGCGCGCGCGCGCAGCGGTCCAGCGCGATGGTCGCGCGCGGGCTGGCGCCCCAGGCGATCTGGCGGTCCAACGCGTCGTCGTAGCGCCTGGGCGTGCGCGAGGCCAGCACCAGCTGCGTCACGTAGTCTTCCAGCGCCGGCGCCACGTGCACGTCCAGCACGGCCATGCGCGCGGCGAACACGTCGGCCTGTGTCACCACCGGCGCCAGCGGATGCGGTGCATGCAGATGCTCGCGCGCGCGCTGTTGCGCCAGGTGCAGGATGGCTTTCTCGGACGCCGCGTCGGGGTAATCGACCGTCACGTGCATCAGGAAGCGGTCGAGCTGCGCCTCGGGCAAGGCATACGTGCCCTCCTGCTCGATCGGGTTTTGCGTGGCCATCACCATGAACAGGTCGGGCAGCGGCCAACTGCGCCGGCCGATGGTGATCTGGCGCTCGGCCATGGCTTCGAGCAGCGCGGACTGCACCTTGGCCGGCGCGCGGTTGATCTCATCGGCCAGCACGATGTTGTGGAACAACGGGCCGCGCTCGAACTCGAAACGGCCGCTGTCGGGACGGAACACGTCGGTGCCGGTAAGGTCGGCCGGCAGCAGGTCGGGCGTGAATTGCACGCGGTGGAAATCAGCCTCGGTGCGTTCGGCCAGCGCCTTCACCGCCGTGGTCTTGGCCAGGCCCGGCGCGCCTTCCACCAGCAGGTGGCCGTCGGCCAGCAAGGCGATCAGCAGGCACTCGACCAGGTGCGGCTGGCCGATGACGGCCTCGCTCAACTGGCTGCGCAATACATGGAAGGCGCGCAGCAGCGGATTGTCGGGAGCGGCGTCGGATTGACTCATGAAAACGGTTCCGTGTCGGCTGGGAGCGGTTGTGTGACCGCAACTTGGCGACAAAGTTTGCCGATCCCTGGCGCGGACAGCAAAAAGGCGGCCGGGGCCGCCTTTTTGTCGTGCATCAATGCCGCCGTCAATTGCCGGTTTCGGTCAGGATGCGCGGGGTGACGAAGATCAGCAGTTCCGCCTTGGAGTTGCTCTTGCTCTTGGTACGGAACAAGGCACCGAGGATCGGGATGTCGCCCAGACCCGGCACCTTGGCCGTGGTGTCGGACTTGTTGATTTCGTAGATGCCACCCAGCACCACGGTCTGGCCGTTGTCCACCAGCACCGACGTGGTCAGCGAGCGATGGTCCAGCAACGGTACCTGGCCGCCACCGGGGTTGTTGACGAACTTGTCCAACGCGTCCTTCTTGACGTCGATCTTCATGAAGATGCGCTTGTCGGCCGTGATGGTCGGCGTGACGTGCAACTCCAGCACGGCGTTCTTGAACTGCACCGTGGCCGTGCCCAGACCGCCGGCCGTGCCGCCCTGTACGGTCACGTAACCGATCTGTTGACCTTGCTGGATGTCGGCCGGCATGTGGTTGGCGGTGATGACGCGCGGGCTGGAAATGATTTCCGTGCGGCCCTCGGACTGCGCGGCCTGCAATTCCAGGTCGACCAGGTAGTTCTTGCCCAGGATGGCCAGCGCCGCGGTACCGGCTGGATTGGTGATCGGCAGGTTGACGTTGAAACCTTGGCCTTCGGTACTGGTGCTCGTGCCCGAGCCATTGCCGGACACGAGTCCCGTCGGACCATTATTGGACAAGTTGTCGATGATATTGCCCGCGCCACTGCCGGCATTGGGAGCGAACGCGATGGTGTTGTTATTGTTGTGCTTGAGTCCCATGGCGCCCCACTTGACGCCCAGCGACCGCGCGAAGTCGTTCGTGGCCGCCACGATGCGGGCCTGGATCAGCACCTGCTTGACCGGACGGTCGAGCTTGGCGACGAGGTTCTTGATCTCGGTGACCTTCTCGGCCGTGTCGTTGACCAGCAAAGTGTTGGTGCGCGCGTCAAACGACACGCTGCCACGCGGCGACAGGAAACCGCGACGACCGCCGTTGACGCCGGTACCGCCGCCACCGCCACTGGACTTGGCGCCACTGGTCAGAAGCTTGGCGATATCACCGGCGTTGCCGTAGCTGATGGGAATGTAGGCGGCCACCAGCGGCGCGTTGTTGGCCGCCTTGATGCGCGCCTCGGCCATGCGCTGCTCGTACTGCGCCAGCTGCTGCTGCGGCGCGATCCAGATGACGTTGCCGTTCTGGCGCTTGGCCAGACCCTTGGCGCGCAGCACCACGTCCAGGGCCTGGTCCCATGGCACGTTGACCAGGTGCAGCGTCACGCTGCCCTGCACGCTGTCGGCGGCCACGATGTTGAGATGCGACTGCTCGGCGATGATCTGCAGTACCGCGCGCACCGGGATGTTCTGGAAATCGAACGTGGCCGGTTTGCCGGTGTAGACCTTCTTCTTTTCCGCGCCGATGATGTCGCTGTCCTTGGCCTTGGGCTTCCTGGCCACTTCGATCACCAGCTTGCCGCCGGACTTGTACGACGAAGTGACCACGTTGCCGGCCACTGCCAGCTGCAGCGTGGCACCGCCACTGCGGCCCACCTTGGTGTCAATGGTGCGCACCGGCGTGGCGAAATCCATCACGTCCAGACGCTGCGCCAGCTTGGCCGGCACGCTCACACCGTCCAGATGCACGTCGACCATGCCATCGTTTTGCGTGATGCGCGACTGCAGGCCCGTACCGGTGTAGTGGACGATGACGCGTCCCTGGCCGTCCTGGCCGCGACGGAAGCCGATGCGCGACACCTGCGCCGTACCGGCCGTGGCCGGCAGCGACTTGGTCGGATCAATGGTGGCGGCATAGGTGCCGGTCGCGGTGCCTTCGCCGTTGGCGATGGTCATCACCAGTGTGTCGCCGGTCACTTTCGAGCTGTAACTGGCCGGACGCAGCAGGCCGACGATCATGCGCGTACGCCCGTCGGCCGAAACCACGGTGACCCCGGTGGTGGCGCCGATGTTCAACGGAATGTGGCGCTTGGCCACCGCGTTGGTCGTGTCGTCCAGGTCCACGGCGATATTGGCCGGCGACGAGGTCGAAAAGATCTTCGGTTGCGGTACCGGACCACCGGCGAAGTGCAGCGTCAACTGCACGCGCCCGCCCGGCAGTGTCTGGTGACTGATTTGCTGCAAGGTCGTCGTGGCCAGCGCAGTGCCTGCAAAGGCCATGCCCGCGGCGACGATCAGGCCACCAATCAGGGCCCGGCAGCGAAGATGAGTTGTTTTGGTCGGCATGTTCATCACCCCCGTGGAGTCCTCATTGGCCATGCGTCGCGAGCGCGATGCTCGCCTTGCGTTCCATCCAGCCGCCGTTGCCGTTGGAAACCAGTTCGACCAGGTCGACTTCGTCGCCCTTGATGGCGGTAACGCGGCCATAGTTTTGTCCCATGTAATTGTTTATGTGGACGCGATGGATCTTGCCGTCCGGATCAGCGATCAATGCGATACGCCCCTTGCCTGCACCAATGCTTCCGACCATCTTCAGGCTGTCCAGCGCGAACGCTTCAAGTGGCTGGCGCGGCCGATTGAGATCGGGATGCGGGCCGTTGGCCTGCTGCTGTTTCTGCTGTTGCGAAACGGCCGGCGAGAACGGATCACGCTTGTCCTGGTCGGTGTAGGCGAACGTCTCGAAAGTCTTGATGACCGGCAGCGGTGGCAGCGGCGCGCCCTTCTTGGCTTTTTGCTGGGCCACCCACTGGTGCAGGTCCGCGGTGCCGCGGGTGCAACCGGCCAGCAGGGTGCCCATCGCCAGCAGGATCATCAGCAGGCGCAGGTGTTTGGCTTGCATGCTCATTTGCCCCCCTTGCGCTTGGTCGGCTTGCCGCCGTCGTTGCCGTCGAGATAGTGGTAGGTGTCCACGGTGCCTTCCAGCACCAGCAACTGCCCGGCCGACGGTGTCTGCCCCTTGGCCGGCTTCTTGAGCGGGGTCAGGGACACGTCATGCATGGTCAGGATCACCACGCGCGGCAACGAAGCCACATCGCTGATGAAGGTGCCGAACTGGTGGTACGTGCCAACCATCTTCAGCTTGATCGGCTCGGCGGCATAGAACTGCTTGGGAATCTCGCGTTCCGGCTCGAACACTTCGGTGTCGATGCCGGCCGACAGCGCGGTTTGCGAAATGTCGGTCAGCAATTGCGGCATTTCGGTCTTGCTGGGCAGCTGGCGCAGCAACTGGCGCAGCATGACCTTCATGTCGGCAAGTTGCTTTTGCAAGGCATCCAGGTTGACCGCCTTGGCCTGCTTCTGGGCAAACTGCTGCTTCAGCGTCGTTTCCTGCCGGGCGGCCTGGGCCAGATCGTCCTGCTGGTTGCTGATCTTGAAATACCAGCCGATCAGCAGCACCACCGCGAACACGGCCACCATGCAGGTGACCTTGACCGTTTTCGGCCAGCCACCGACGTTGTTGCGATCGAGGTTCTTGAAATCGTCAAAGAAGATCACGCCTTGGCCCTCCCCTTGCCGGCCGACGCCTTGTCGCGGGCCGTCGCGTGGTCATTCGCCGCCTTCTTGCCGGACGCATCCGCCGGTTTGGCGGCAGCCGGTTTGGTTGCCGCGACAGCGGCTGTCGAACTGGCCGACGCCGGCTTGGCCTGTGCCTGCTTGGCCGCCTCACGCTGCGCCTCGGCCGGCTTGTTCAGGTTGATGCCCAGACCGAACGAATACGGCGTGCGCGAGCCATCGTGGCTGTTGACGGTTTTCTGCAGGTCCGGCGCGCCCAGCCACGGCGATTTCGCCAGACGCCGCATGTAATCGGCCACGCTGGCGTTGGATTGCGCGACGCCATCAAGGCTCAGGTGGCTCTGGTTCTGCTTGAGCGAGGTCAGACGCACGCTGCTCGGGATGGTTTTGACCAGCGCATCGAACAAATGCACCATCTGCGAACGGCTGGACTGCAGCTGCTCGATGATCTGCTTGCGCGTCAAAAGCTCGCTGCGCACTTTTTGCAGATCCTTGATCTTGCTGATCTTGGCGTCCAGCTGGTGGATCTGGTCTTTTAGATAGGCGTTGCGATCCTGCTGGTTGTCGATGCGTTGCCCCATCCACACGGCCAGCACGATGACCGCCAGGATGCCGACCACGAAAGCCACGCCCAGCTGGCCGTAAAACTCGCGCTCGCGCTGCTTGCGCCGCGCGGCACGCCACGGCAATAGATTGATGTGTGCCATCAGTCGAAACTCCTCATGGCCAGGCCGGTCGCGATCATCAGCGCCGAGGCATCCTGCATCAGCTTGCCGCGGATGCGTGAAGGCACGGCCATGCCGGCCAGCGGATTGGCCACGCAGCAAGGCAGGTCGAGCTGTTCGGTGACCAGATCCGACAGCCCTTCAATGGCCGCGCAGCCACCGGCGAGCACCAGCTGGTCGACCTGGCTGTACTCGCTGCTGGCATAGAAGAATTGCAGCAGGCGGCTGATCTGTTGCACGACCGAATCGCGGAACGGATCGAGCACTTCCACTTCGTACGTGTCCGGCAGGCCGCCGGCGATCTTGGCGCGCGCGGCGTCGTCATGGCTCATGCCGTAGTGGCGCATGATGTCGTCGGTGAGCTGCTTGCCGCCGAACACCTGCTCGCGCGAATACAGCGTGCGCTGGTTCTTCAGCACCGCCAACGTGGTCATGGTCTCGCCGATGTCGACCACGGCGACCAGCGCATCGCGCGACACCGACAACTGGTCGGCGATGAGATGGAAGGCGTTTTCCATCGCGAACGCCTCGACGTCGACGACCTTGGCCGTCAAGCCGCCCAGATCCAGTGCCGCCACGCGCATGTCGACGTTCTCGGTGCGCGATGCCGCCAGCAGGATGTTGTTCATCTCCGGGTTGTCGCGCACCGGGCCGATCTTCTCGAAATCAAGGCTGACTTCCTCGATCGGATACGGGATGTACTGGTTGGCCTCGACCTGGATCTGGCCTTCGAGATCATCCTCGGAAAGCTCGGCCGGCATCGTGATCACCTTGGTGATGACGGCCGACCCGGCCACGGCCGCCGCCGCATGCTTGAGCTTGCTGCCCGAACGCGCCAAGGCCCGCTTGACGGCCTCGCCGACGACCTCGACCTCGACGATGTTTTTTTCCACCACGGCATTGGCCGGCAACGGCTCGACCGCGTAATGCTCCACGCGATAGCGTCCGCCACTGCGCCCCAATTGCAACAATCGGACCGCCGTGGAGCTGATGTCTACGCCGACCAGCGGCGCTGTCTTGGGAGTAAACAGACTCACAATTCCCCCTTCCCGGACGCGAACTTAGAGAACAAACGTGCGCCTTCGCATTAGATAACAACCTTAACGGACAAACAACAACTGCCTGTCCACTCAGCGCGGAACTGGGTCACAAATCCCCGGTTACCCTTTTCCCACCACCAGATCCGCTGTCGACAACACTCCTGCACAACCCGGAAACTGTGCATTCGTGCACACGTTGCGTGTTGCGTGACAGGACACCCCTGATCGCGGTTTTTCGCTCCCCCTCGCCGGCCCCTATACTCTGGCGACGACGGGAAGCGCGCCGGGAAACATTAACCGCAGGCGCCCCTTGCCGACCTTGATACCCATCACAACTCACACGTTCATGCCCACATCCCTGCGACTGGCGCGCAACGCGCTCATCATTGTCCTGGTCGGCCTGGTCCTCGGCGGCGCCGCCATCGGTGGTGCCTACTGGCTGGTCTACCCGCGCCTGCCGTCGGTGGCTTCGCTCAAGGACGTCCACCTGCAGGTGCCGCTGCGCGTGGTCGGCGCCAACGGCCAGCTCATCGCCAAGTTCGGCGAGGCCCATCGCGATCCGGTGCATATCGAAGACGTGCCGAAAAATCTCAAGGACGCCGTCATGGCGGCCGAGGACGCGGACTTCTACTACCACTCCGGCATCGACATCAAAGGCACGCTGCGCGCGGCCGTGCATGTCATCCTGTCCGGCGGTCGCAAGACCCAGGGCGGCTCGACGATCACCCAGCAGGTGGCGCGCAACTTCTTCCTCAGCCGGCAGAAAACCTACACGCGCAAGATCGTCGAGGTCTTCACGTCCTACCGCATCGAAAACGAGCTGACCAAGGACCAGATCCTCGAGCTGTACCTCAACAAGATGTTCCTCGGCCATCGCAACTACGGCGTCGGCGCGGCCGCGCAGTATTACTACGGCAAGACGGTGCAGCAGCTCACGTTGCCCGAGTGCGCGATGATCGCCTCGTCCTTCCAGCTGCCGTCCGTGGTCAACCCGATCGACGGCGGCAAGCGTGCGCTGGACCGCCGCAACTGGGTGCTCGGCCAGATGCTTTCGCACGGCTTCATCAACCGCGCCCAATACCAGAAGGCCGTGGCCACGCCGATCGACGCTTCCGCCCACGAAGCGCCGATCAAGGTGAACGCCGCCTACGTGGCTGAAATGGCCCGTCAGAAAGCCATGGACCTGCTCGGCAACGCGGCGCTGACCGGCGGTTACACCGTGCACACCACCATCGTCGGCAAGTTGCAGCACGACGCCAATCTGGCCGTGCGCGACGGTCTGCTGGCCTACGAGCACCGCCACGGCTACCGCGGTCCGGAAGGCCACGCCGACCTGCCGGCCGATGCCACACCCAAGGATTACGACAACGCGCTGGCCCGCTACACGGACATCGGCGGCCTGGAACCCGGCCTGGTCACCCGTTCCGACGCCAGCCACGCGCTGGTGTACCTGCCCGACCACAGCACCATCACGCTCGACCTGGCCGCCGTGGCCTGGGCCCGTCCCTACATCAGCCACAGCCGTCGCGGCGCCAAGCCCAAGGCTGTCGACACGGTCATCAAGCGCGGCGACATCATTCGCGTGAAACGTGATGCCAAAGGGCAATGGCAGCTGTCCGAAATCCCCGCCGCCGAGGCCGCCCTGGCTTCCATCGATCCCGACAACGGCGCCGTCAAGGCCCTGGTCGGCGGCTTCAGCTTCCTGCACAGCAAGTACAACCGCGCCCTGATGCCGGGCTCGGGGCGCCAGCCGGGTTCGGGCTTCAAGCCTTACCTGTACTCGGCAGCACTGGCGCACGGTTTCACGCCGGCGTCGATCATCAATGACGCGCCGGTGGTGTTCAACGATCCGTCGCGCCCCAACGGCATCTGGACGCCGTCCAACGACAACGACAAGTTCTCCGGCCCGACCCGCCTGCGCGTGGCCCTGTACCAGTCCAAGAACCTGGTGGCCGTACGCCTGCTCGATGCCACCGGACTGGATTTCGTGCGCCAATACATCACGCGCTTCGGCTTTGCGCTGGACCAGCTGCCGAACAACCTGTCGCTGGCTCTCGGCACCGCCTCCACCTCGCCCCTGAACATGGCGCGCGGCTTCTCGGTGTTCGCCAACGGCGGCTTCCTCGTCACGCCGTATTTCATCACCTCCATCACCGGGCGCGACGGCAAGCCCGTCTACGTGGCTGACCCGACCCAGACCTGCCGCCATTGCGAACAGCGTCAGCTGGAAGATCCCGACAAGCCGGAAAGCCTCGAACAACTGGCCAGCGCCGCCAGCACGGCCAAGCCGGTCCTGGAGCCGGTCAGCGCCAGTTCCAGCGCCCAGCCGACGGCGCCGCGCCTGGCGCCACGCGCCATCGGCGTGCGCAACGCCTATTTGATGACATCGATGATGCACTCGGTGGTCACCAAGGGCACAGGCTACGCGGCGCACGCCCTGGGCCGGCACGACCTGGCCGGCAAGACCGGCACCTCCAACGACTGGCACGACGCCTGGTTCACCGGCTTCAACGCCAAACTGGCCACGTCGGTGTGGGTCGGGTTTGACAATTACGACTCGCTCGGCCGCGGCGAATTCGGCGCCCATGCCGCCCTGCCGATCTGGATGAGCTATATGGGCGCGGCACTCAAGGGCACTCCGGACGCCACCTTGCCGATGCCGCCCGGCATCGCCACCTTGACGATCAACAAGCAGACCGGCCTGCCGACCAGCCCCAACGATCCCGACGCCATGCAGGAAATCTTCAAGGTCGAGGACGTGGCCAAGCTGCGCGCCCAGGCGCGCCAGCAAAAACAGCAGAAAGAACAGCAAAAGGCGTACGACATCTTCTGAACGCCACCCGGGTCTTCCGGTGCCCAAGCACTCACTTTGTCGCCGGCCCTGCTACGCTCGTGGCGTGCACGCCAACGGGAGGCAGTCATGGCCAGAAGCGAGTACCACCACATCCATGCGCAGGACCGGGTGCAACGCAATCGTTGCCGCATCGCGCAAGAAGCGGCCCGACTGATCAGCGAGCACGGCATCCACGACTATCGCCGCGCCAAGCTCAAGGCCGCCGAGCACCTGGGCATCGTCGACGACCAGGCCCTGCCCCGCAACCGCGAAATCGACCAGGCGCTGCGTGAACACCAGCGCCTGTTTCTTGCCGACAGCCAGCCGCAGGCCTTGCGCGCGCGCCGCGAAGCCGCCTGTTCGGCGATGCGTTTTTTCGCTCCGTTCAAGCCGCGTCTGGTCGGATCGGTATTGAGCGGCACGGCCGACACCCACAGCGCCGTGCAATTGCACCTTTTCAGCGACGACGTGGAAGCCTTCGCGCGCTTTCTGCACGAGCACGACATTCCGGCCGAACAACAGACGCGGCATCTGCGCCTGACACGCCACGCGCAGGCTGACTTTCCGGTTTTCCTGCTGACCGCCGACAGCCTGCCGTTCGACTTGACCGTGATGCCGCGCGAGATGCTGCGCCAGGCACCACTCGATCCGCTGGACGAACGCCCCATGGCGCGCGCCTCACTGGTGGCCGTGGAAGCACTGCTGCACGAACCGGCGCCCTTCGTTCCGCCGCCACGGCACGGGCAAATCGCGCGGCGCTGAGTGTCGGATCACGCCGCACCTGATCCAGACCGCGCACCTACACGAGCCGCTGCCCCAAGACCAGCACCCACGTCAGCACCACCAGCGCCATCGCGATGAACGTGGCGGCCGAGCCCAGATCCTTGGCCCGCCCGGCCAACTCGTTGTGGCCGGGGCTGACCAGATCGACCACCGCCTCGATCGCGGAATTGAGCAATTCGGCCAACAGCACCAGCAACGGCGTGCCGGCCAGCGCCAGCTTTTCCAGCGCGCCATCGCCCAGCCACAAACCCAGCGGCACCATCACGATGGCCAGATACGCTTCCAGGCGAAACGACGCCTCATGCCGCCACGC